>DXGW01000220.1 GCA_019113665.1 Candidatus Alistipes excrementipullorum | reverse complement strand
GGGCGAGTTGCGCACGTTCACTCGCAAGCGTCGTCCTGGCCATGCTCAGGTCGAACTCCGAAATGATGTTCTGCTCGTAAAGTTTCTCCTTGCTGTCGGTCGTCAGCTCGGCAGCGGCAACCGCTGCCAGTGCCACGTCGACATTGGCTATGGCCGTATGCAGTTCCGCTTCGTACGGCACCTGGTCGATAACGAACAGCGTCTGTCCCTTTTTGACGGTCGCCCCCTCCCTGACATAGATATCGGTAATATATCCCGAAACCTTCGGGCGGATATCTATGTCCTGCTTGCCACGTATCGAGGCAGGATAGACCGAACTCAACTTGCGCGAAGTCGGCTCAAGAATCATTACGTCGTACTCTCTGGTCCTGACCGTCGAGGTCTTCTGCTCGCACGACGCGGCGATCAGCAGACAAAAGAGAGACAACGGCAAAAAATGTAGTTTTCGAAGATAAAATACACTCATTCCGCAAATAAAAATGTTAAAATCGGGTTATTTACAATGAATCGTACAAAATTACTAATAAGCATCGACAAAAACAACCTTTCGGACATTAATATATCCGATAAAAACAGTATCGCCGCACGCTTGCGGCGTGCGGCGATACACATTGTGCCGAATGGCTGGAAGCTCTACAGTATGCCCTGCTCGACCATACTCTTCGCAACCTTCATGAAGCCCGCGATATTGGCTCCCTTCATGTAGTTGATATAACCGTCGGCCTCGGTTCCGTACTCGAGACATGCGGCATGTATCGAACTCATGATCTGGTGCAGCTTGGCATCGACCTCTTCGGCCGTCCAGTTGAGCTTCTGCGAGTTCTGGGTCATTTCGAGACCCGACGTCGCAACTCCGCCGGCATTCACGGCCTTGCCGGGGCCATAAGGTATCTTCGCGGCGATGAATGCGTCGATAGCCTCGGGACGGCAGCCCATGTTCGAAACCTCGGCAACCATCTGTACTCCGTTGGCGATAAGGGCCTTGGCGTCTTCGCCGCCCAACTCGTTCTGCGTAGCGCACGGCATGGCGATATCGACCTTGACCTCCCACGGCTTGCGTCCTGCAAAGAACTTGGCACCCGAGAATTTGCGTGCATAAGGTTCAACAACGTCGTTGTTCGACGCACGCAGTTCGAGCATGTATGCGATCTTCTCGGCATTGAGACCCTCCTCGTCATAGATATAGCCGTCGGGGCCCGAAATCGTAACCACCTTGGCACCGAGTTCGGTAGCCTTCGTAGCCACACCCCATGCCACGTTTCCGAAGCCGGAGATGGCGATGGTCTTGCCCTTGATTTCCTTACCGGCAGTCTCAAGCATCTGCTTGAGGAAATAGACGGCTCCGAAACCGGTAGCTTCGGGACGTATGAGCGAACCGCCGTAGGTCATGCCCTTGCCGGTCAGCACGCCCGTATTTTCACGCGCAAGCTTGCGGTACATTCCATAGAGATAGCCGATCTCGCGACCGCCCACGCCGATATCACCGGCCGGAACGTCGGTCTCGGGACCTATGTGGCGCCACAGTTCGGTCATGAAGGCCTGGCAGAAACGCATGACCTCACGATCGGACTTACCTTTGGGATTGAAATCCGAACCACCCTTTGCACCGCCCATGGGCAGGGTCGTAAGGGCATTCTTGAATATCTGCTCGAATCCGAGGAACTTCAGGATCGAGGGGTTCACCGACGGGTGGAAACGCAAACCGCCCTTGTAGGGGCCTATGGCGTTGTTGAACTGGAAGCGGTAACCGGTATTGACCTGTACCTCGCCCTTGTCGTCAACCCAAACGACCTTGAAGGTAAAGCTGCGGTCGGGTTCAACGATACGCTCGGCGATGCGGTTTGCTTCGAATTCCGGGTGCTGGTTGTAGGTCTCCTCAACGGTCATGAGGACCTCGCGTACGGCTTGCAGGTACTCGCTCTCACCGGGATGACGGCGTTCGAGTTCTGCCATCAGATTTTTTACGTTCATAAAGGTTTTGTTTTAATCGGTTGAACAAATATAATCAAATTTATAACATATCATAACAAAAATCGCAAAAATATTTACGATTCGTAATTCACTTTACGATTCCCTTGTTCGATTTGCCGTCCACGTAGACATAGAGGGGCTCGTCGAAGTATACGCGGCGCAGAAATTCGCCCTCGTAATCTGCCGCCATCGCGTCGAGGCGGTCGAGGCGGAATATGCCGTCACCGGCCGACGGGTTGATTGTCATGTAGCCTATGCCGAGCGACGTCACGTTCTGGAAGAAATGCGTACCCTGGCTCGGTTCGACGTTGAAATCCGGCAGGTTGCACTCGACGATCACCTTGGCTTCGGATATGTGAGTCCACTTCACGGGCACACCGAGAAACGGGTCGGACGACCCCCAGCGGCCGGCCCCCACAAGCACGTAACCGCGCTGTTCGTTGCGCATGTCGGCGTTCAGCCGCAGCAGTTCTTCGGCTATGCGCTCCGTCGCAAGCGACGAGAAGGCCGAGGGCTTGACATATATTATATCCCGTATGTCGCACATGTTCCCGACACCCAATGCATTCTCGGCATAGATAAGCGCATCGTCCGTCGTGACCTGCGACCAGTCTATCGGCCGGTTGTCGCCGTTGTTGATTATCGGACGTATCTGCAGCAGGTTGAAGATGCGTTTTTCGCCCGAGGGCACGTCCATGTTGACCGCAAACTCCACCTCGACCGGGCAGCGCATCTCCTCGGCCCCGAGTTTGAGTATGTCGCTGACGATCTCGGCAAGCGGAAAGGTGCCGTACTTCAGGATCCCGTTGAAGGTTATGACCTTATGCCCCTTCGCAAACGGGCTGTCGGAGATACGCTCGTTCTCGCGGTCCCATGTCGAGGCCACGAAACGCGTATTGCGGAACTGCGCGATATCCGAAAGGTCGAGCCGGCGGATATTCACGGCGTCGTCGATCGATGTCTTGAAGGCTTCGGGATTGAGGTCGAGCGCAAGCACCTCGTTCTGGGTCTCGCGCAGGGCAAGTTCGGGAGTCGACGTCTGCAGCACCTTCTGCGGGTACTTCGGCGAGAAGCGCAGCGTGCGCCCTCCGTCGACGACCAGCTTGCCGAGACCCATGGCCACGTTGCAGACCCCTTCCTCCGCAGCCTCGTCGCCGATGGGATAGTAGTTTATCGAACGGGCGACGCCCGACAGGGTCGGGAAGAAGAGCCCCTCCTGCTCCGTTCCGCACACCTCCTGCACCACGACAGCCATCTTCTCCTCGGATATGAGGTTCTGCGACGACTGTATGTATGCCCTCGACTCGGCGAAGTAGACCGACGCATAGACGCTCTTGATAGCCTTGAAGAGCAGGCGCAGCATCTGGTCCTCGTTCTCGACGTATGGTATCATGTA
>DXGW01000219.1 GCA_019113665.1 Candidatus Alistipes excrementipullorum | reverse complement strand
AGAATTCGCCGGCGACTATCAGTTTCATCTCTTTGTCGGCAATGCGCGTCCAGGCCTCCAACAGCGTATCGAGCCCCTTGTAATCACGTATAAGCCCGAAGAACAGCATGTATCTGTCATCGGGGTTCAGGCCGAGGTGCCGGCACGCCTCGGACCGGTCGACACGGGCGCCGAAATTCTCGAACATCGGGTGCGGTGAGAAGAGTGCCGGAGCCGACGTATAGTTCAAAAGTTCGCCATGCACCTGTTCTGACATGTAGACGAAACCGTCGACAGCACTCAGGAAATAGCTGTTGAATGGTCGGTCGACAAAATGGTGTTCGTGCGGTTCGACATTGTCGATCTGGCATATGACCTTCGTATGGCCGTTACTGCGGGCAATGCGGGCTATGGTGCCGAAACACGGGGCCATGAACGGAGTCCAGTACTTCATCAGAATGAAGTCGGGAGCCTCGCGGCGCAGACGGCGTCCGATGCGAATCCAGTTGAACGGATCGACCGTATTGACGCACCGCTCGATATTAAGGTCAGAAGGAGCCGGTGTATCGACAGTCTGACTTTCACCCGGAAACAGGAACGACGGGTACTGCAGCGTAAAGGTACGGATACGCACCTCGTCGCCACGGCTCGCAAAAACGCGTGCCATGGTCTCCATTATCGATGCCAATCCGCCCCTGTACGGGTGGGCGGGACCCAGTATGCAGATTTTCATTATCGCGAGGCGTTGAATGCCTTGATTCCTTCGTTCAGAAAATCGACAAAACCATCGACACTCAGGTCATAACCACGTGCCGGAAGCAGCTGCCGGCCATCGGAAGCCGCTATTATGTAATTGGGTTGTGCATTCACACCGAAACGCGTGCGTGCAATATACGAATTTATACGGCCGAGGGTCTTGAGTTCATCTCCGGCTTCGGTCGTGACCCAATCGCTTTCGGCGACACGCATCTTGTCGTCGGTATAGAGAGCAACGATGACATACTCCTCGCGGAGAATACGCTGCACCTGCTCGTCGCTCCACACACGTGCCTCCATCTCGCGGCAGTTCACACAGCCGTGTCCCGTAATGTCGATGAAGAGAGGCTTGTTTTCGCGCTCTGCGGCAGCTATTCCCTGCCCGAGGTCGAAATACCCTTCAAGTCCGTGCGGCAGGTGCAGCACGTCGCCGTACTTCACCTTTTCGACTGCAGATGATGCGGCAGGTACCGTCCCGGCGTCGCGTGTCAGGACGAAATCCTGCGTATGAATAGGAGGCAGGTAGCCCGACAACGCCTTGAGCGGGGCGCCGAACATGCCCGGAATCATATATACGACAAATGCGAATACGGCAATGGCAAGCCCGAGTCGCGTGACTGAGACATACTGCACTTCGCTGTCATGAGCGAAACGCAGTTTGCCCAGAAGATAGAGTCCCAGCAGCGAGAAGCAGACAATCCAGATGGCGAGGTAGACTTCACGGTCGAGTAAACCCCAATGGTACGTCTGGTCGGCAACGCTCAGGAACTTGAAACCGAGGGCAACCTCGATGAAACCGAGCACCACCTTGACCGAGTTGAGCCAACCGCCGCTCTTGGGCAGGCTCTTCAGCAGCGACGGGAATAGTGCAAAGAGCGTAAACGGCAGCGCAAAGGCTATCGAGAAGGCCAGCATCGTTATTATCGGCTGCCAGAACTCCCCTGCCGTCGATTTGATCAGTACCGACCCTACGATCGGACCTGTGCATGAGAACGACACCAGCACAAGCGTCAATGCCATGAAGAATATGCCGACCAGGCCGCCACGGTCCGAATTCCGGTCGCTCTTGTTCACGAGCGAACTCGGCAGCGTTATCTCGAAAGCGCCGAAGAACGATGCCGCAAAGACCATGAACACGATGAAGAACACGATGTTCGGCAGCCAGTGCGTTGCAAGCCAGTTGAATATGTCGGCCGTTACCGTATTGCCGCCGACAAGTCGCGTCACGAGTATTATCACGGCAATAGGCACGGTATAGAGGGCAACGATGAACAGACCGTAGGTCAGTGCCTTCATACGGCCGGCAGCCTTGTTGGCGCTGCCCTTCATGAAGAACGACACGGTCATCGGCACCATGGGGAAGACACATGGCGTCAGCAGCGCCGCAAAGCCCCAGAGTATGGCCTCGACCACAAGCGTCCAGTCAAACGGAGCAGAACTCTTCACGGGAGCCGCATCAGTTTCGGCGGCCGCTACGGTTACTGCCGACGTCTCGCCGACATCGACTGAGAAATCCCACGTTTCGGGCATTCCGCATTCGGTTCCGCGGCACGACATCCAGGTAACCGTACCCTTCACCGTCGCGCTACCGCCTGCCGGCCGCACCTTCTGGCCTATAACTATCTTGTCGTGAAACTCCCCGACATCACCGTTGCGGACAGGCTCGTTCAATGTATAAGGCGTTCCGTCGAATTGCACCGATTCGTCCGGTTCGAACTCGACCGTGGTCGACGAGTATCCCGAATCGAGGTCATACGTATGCCAACCCGACTTCATTTTACCGGTCAATACGATTTCATACTCTCCGTCGCCAAGCGACTCGTAATGTGACGTCCAGGTCACCGTAGGGCCGTCGAGCGGCTGTGCCGACACGGCGGCAAACATCATGACGGAGAGTATCGAGAGTGTTATTTTTACAAATTTTCCCATATGTTTATACTTTTTCGGCAAAGATATACAAAAATCCGAATATGAATACCGCAAATGCCGGTATGGCAAAAAAATCCGCCTCCTCTGCAAAGGAGACGGATACACCTCTATATCGCATGCGTATGTCAGCGCCACTCTATCGCGGCCCGGCATACGGCTTCGCCGTCATCGGACTTGATCTCGAACAGCGATACGTCACCGTTCTGTTCATAACCGACAGTCAGCGTATGTCCGTAACGCGACTCCCTGATGAAATGCACGTCGAGACGCAGCGGACGATGTTCGGCAAGCATCTCTATGGGTAGAATGTCGAGCATCATGTCGATATAACGCATGGTATTGACATGGCGGTTGAAGTCAATGTCACTGTAAACAATGCGGTGCTCGGTAGTATGCTGCGGATTTACAGTAAGGACCTTGCGCGGGCGGTCGCACGGAGCCGGTTCGTCCGACACATACGACCTGTGAAGCTCGACCACGCTGCTCAGGTCAAGAGGCGCACGGCGAACCATGTCTATCATGCACCATTGCGATGTGACCCGGCCGAAAACATTGCCCCCGTCGTCCGTGAGCAGGAAATTACGCACTGACAACAGCCTCCCGCCATCGTTGATCCATGTTCTGATCTTAAAAGGGGTATATTGCTCCGGCAGGATATCGAACTCCAGCGCCATACGTGAAAGCACCCACGAACGGTCGTTCTTCAATAAAGTATCTGTTCCGAATCCGTTGCGCTGCGCGTCCACACCTGCCGTATTAAGCACACAGTTGCACATGGACGTTATGGTCGCCCGCAATGTAAAATCGACGTCCTGCGGTTCGACCCTGAAATCATATACGTTTCCTGCTCTCATATCCGAAATTATTATTTACCGTTTTACCGTGCAAATGTAACCATTTTTCACGTCATACAGCAGCCTTATTCGGCGATTAAACATAACTGTATGGTCG
>DXGW01000218.1 GCA_019113665.1 Candidatus Alistipes excrementipullorum | reverse complement strand
TCGCCGCACACGAGCATGCGCGTCGACGATATCAGCGGCACGAGTTTCTCCACAGCCTCCCCACGCCAGAAATCGTTGTGGCGGCGGTAGAAGAAGTCGTCATACAGACGGTTGTAGGCATCTTTCTCGTGCTGCGGCAACGATGCGTACATATCAGTCGACTGCGCCGAGATGCGGGGGTGATAATATCCCTCGCGGCGTGGATCCTCGACGAAAAGGACATCCTCCGTAACCGAAACGGGAGCCGTATGGCGGTTCCTGTCGAACGGGAAACCGTATCGCCATATCTCGGCGGCATCGTATGGGATTGCCGGGCTGAAATGGCCGAGCAGGGCACTGACGGCATCGAGAGGTATCTCCCATATGCGGAAGAACCCGAGTATATGGTCTATGCGGTATGCATCGAAATAGTCGTTCATCTTGACGAAACGGCCGCGCCACCATGCATACCCGTCCTGCGACATGCGTGCCCAGTCATAAGTCGGGAAGCCCCAGTTCTGGCCCTTCACCGAGAAGTCGTCGGGCGGAGCTCCGGCAGACGAGTCCATGCGGAAAAGTTCGGGCGAGGTCCATGCATCGACACTCGTACGTCCTATGCCGATGGGTATGTCACCCTTGATGATTACGCCTTTCGAATGGGCATAGTCGCGGGCCTCCTGCAACTGGCAGTGCAGATGGTACTGCACGAAGTAGTAATACCCTACCTTATCGGCGTTGGAGTTGACGAAATCACGTATATCCGCCTCGTCGTAGACGGAATGTTCCTTCCAGCGGTTGAAATCAGGCTCGCCGTTCTCGTCGCGCAGCACGCTGTATGCAGCATAGGGAACAAGCCACGAAGAGTTGGCCTTGAAAAAATCGGCATACCCCTGCGTTGCGAACAGGGCTGCACCCTGCTGCTCATATATCTTGTGCAGATGCTCGTGCTTGGCCTTGTTGACACGCTCATAGTCCACCTCCGGCAGGGCGTTGAGTTCACGGCCGAGTTTGTCGAAACGGGCCTGCGCGGCCTTGCTCCTGAGCAACCCCACCTTGCGCAGGTTGATGAACTGAGGATGCAGGGCATAGATCGAGTTGGCCCTGTATGGATACGAGTCACGCCATGTACCGAGGGCCGTGGTATCGTTTACCGGCAATACCTGGATAGCCGAAAGGCCCGTTGCCGCAGCCCAGTCCGCAAGCAGTTTCAGGTCCTCGAACTCACCGACACCGAAACTCTGCTCCGACCGCAGCGAGAAGACCGGTATCGCCACCCCGGCACCCTTCCATTTCACCGGATTGGTGAACGACCGGGCCTCGACCTGCAACACCTCGCCGGCAGCAGGCCGGGGATAGGAGAATACGCGGTTGAAACCCTCCTCCCACGCCACAAGACGTCCGGTTGCGCCGTTTACGACTATGAATTTGTACTCGAATCGTTCGGGCAGCACATGCGACGGTATGCGTATGCGCCACATCGGAAATTCCGCATCGTCCATATCCAGGCTGCGTGACGGCTGCCAGTTGCCGAGAATGTCGCAGTCGCCGACCAGATGCAGCCGCTGTTCGGGACGTATGTCGGCGGCATATACCTCTATTACAACATCTCCGCCAACCGTACGCATACGTGTTTTTCTCCTTTTCTGTCGCGAACGCGAAAAAATAACATCGGTAAAGGCAGACGAGCCGAACACCCTGTCGTGCGACACGCCGTTTTCGACAATCTTACGAATATTCATAGTCAAGGCTACTGTTTTGTGACTAACAAAAATAATATTTTTTTGCAAACGATAAAAAAATATTGCTACATTTGCGGCGAAATAATCTTCAGGGCAGGGTGAAAGTCCCTACCGGTGGTCACAGTCCACGACTCCCTCCTCGCGGGGGACTGAATCGGTGAAATTCCGATACCGACGGTCAGAGTCCGGATGGAAGAAGATATTATATATTTTTGTCGCATCTGCCACGCAGCCATGGAGCGTGCAGTGCGTACGGATATGTAGTTAAGCCCGAAAGATTGTTCGAGGCTTAATTTTTTTATTCGTATGAAGAAACTCTTTTCATTCATGGTAATGCTCGCGGCCGCACTCTCGGCTGCAGCCCAAGCCACGACATCTTCGATCAGCGGCGCGGTCTCCGACGCCGCAGGCAACAAACTCCAGGGAGCGGCCGTAGTGGCCAGACACGAGCCTTCGGGCAGTGAATACGGCGTATATACCGACCGCAACGGATATTTCAACATTCAGGGAATGCGCACGGGCGGCCCGTACACTGTGGAGATATCATACATAGGATACCGCAGCGTCGTCGTAAACGACATCGTTCTCGAACTGGGCAACACCTTCGCACTGGACACCTCGCTCGAACCGAGTACCGACCTCGATGCCATAACGGTGGTAAGTTCTGCCGACGACAGGTTCAACGCCGCGAAGACCGGCGCCGCATCAAACTTCTCGGCCGACGACATAGCCAACGTCCCCACCGTATCGCGCAACATATACGACATCGCCAGGCTGACGCCGCAGGCCGTATCGCCGAAGTTCGGCGGCTTATCGCTCGGAGGCATGAACAACCGCTACAATTCGTTCCTGATCGACGGCATGGCGAGCAACGACATGTACGGCCTCAC
>DXGW01000217.1 GCA_019113665.1 Candidatus Alistipes excrementipullorum | reverse complement strand
GCAATGTTATGCGTGATTTCCGTGCCTCGACGAAGATAGCGCTGTTGTCGAGTGTGGCGTCGAGTTCCTTCAGCAGACGGTTGATCTCGCGTTCGGGTATTTCAGATGAGGCCTGTGACGTGTAAATACCTGTCAGACAGGCTATGAATAGCAGAAACGTTCTTATTCTGCAGGGAACGGTAGAGCACAATTGACGTTTCATGTTTTGAAATTATGTTATTCGTATTGAGTAAAAATAACAAAAAAAATCGAAATTGGGAATTTCGATCTTCTTTTTTGGTTGGATAGTGCCCTTTGGGAATGTCGTAGCGAGCCTTTCTGCCGGATATAATGAAAAAGCCGTGTAACCGATACACGGCTTTTTCAACTTACTCCTCTTTGTTGGCGACCATTCGCTTCTCCTTGATGCGGGCTTTCTTACCCGTAAGGTCACGCAGGTAGTAGATGCGTGCGCGACGAACGACACCGACCTTGTTAACCTCGATCTTGTCGATGTGGGGCGAATAGAGCGGGAAGATACGCTCAACGCCTACGCCGTTGGAGATTTTGCGGATAGTGAACATCTTGGTCTTGCCCGAACCCTTGATCTGGATAACTACGCCGCGGAAGCTCTGCAGACGCTCCTTGTTACCCTCGATGATGCGGTAGGTTACGGTGATCGTGTCACCAGCCTTGAATGAAGGAACGTCGGCATCGGTCTTCGGCCAGAGCTGATCGTTCACCATCTTGATGATTGAATCTTTGTTCATTGTGTTGCAACAAATTTTTTCGTTAACCGCTCAACATTATCGCTGCGCCGCTCCTACCATACGGAGATCATTGCTCCGTAATCTTGAAGAGTCAATATCGCTGTAAACCAGCGTGTTGCTGTCTTCGTCCGTCGCTGCGCCCTATATAAGAGGTTGATACGGGAGTGCAAATATACTAAAAAAACTCCGCACGCAAAATTTTTTGGCTTTCCATCGCCTTTTTATTCAGACCGATGGGGCGGCAATCACGGCTCGATGACCATGTAGCGGCCCACCGTATGGGTCGGTTTGCCGGACGTGTAATCCGAGAGGGCGTCCTCGCCGGCGAGTTTGCCGGCAGGCAGAATCAGAACCCCGTCGGCACATTTGCCTGCGAGGACATCTTCGGTCGTTACGTCCGTTACGTCCGCATGCAGATATACGTCCATGTTTTCGGGACGGTGGACTCTCCATACATAGTAGTTGGGCCGGCCTTCGGCTGCCGACACTTCGGCGGCCTTGCGGCAGAGATCTCCGTATCCGATTTCGCAGTTTATGGCCGGCAGGGCGAAACCTCCGACGAATATCGCAGCGAAAAGACCTGCTGCCAGCGTTTCGATTGCGGGGTTGAGCGTATCACGGCGCCGTATGAGCAATACGGCAGCTGCAATGCCCGCGATGCAGAGTATTGCTCCGGCAGCCACGCACCAGCCGTTGAGCAGGTAACCCATTTCCGGTGCTGTTTTTGCTGCGATGAAGAGCCCCGGCAGTACGATTATCCATATTGCCGTCGGCAGTGCCACCGTAAGGGTCAGCCACCAGCGGCGGCCGAGTTTGAGGTACATCAGCATGCCGAGGTATATGAAGAACGGGAATGTCGGTGCCAGGTAGACGGCTATCTTCGAACTGAAGGCCGACAGCATCACGAACGTGGTGATGATTATTGTCAGGAAGAATCGCTCGAGGTCCGTATTGAGTTTGCGGGCGGCGCAGCCTCCGACGATGGCGGCAATGGCCAGGAGCGACCACGGAGCTATCGAGTACCATACCGATATGAGGTAGTAGTAGAACGGCTCCTTGTGGTGGAATGCGTCCACGGCGCGGTCGATGGTCTGGTGGAAGAGCAGGTTGTCGAGATATTCGCGTCCGCCCTCGATGTAGACGCTGCCGAACCATACGGCACAGCCTGCGAGCAGTATCCCCCACGTGAGCCAGCCCCAGTAGCGGCCGATGCTCCTGAGTTTCCGGCTGACGGCAAGGAATGCCACTGTGGCTACCAGCGGTACGAGTATGCCTACGGGCCCTTTCGAGAAGAGCGCCATGAATACGTAGACGGGGAAGAGTATTCGGTTGCGGCGCGTGTCTCCGCTGCCGTCGTAGATGCGGTAGAAGGTGTAGAGGGCCAGCGTGATGAACATGTTCATGAGCATGTCCATTCGCAGCACCACGGCCAGGCCGAGGAACAGTCCGCTGCTCATGAGCATGAGCGATGCCGTCCGCCGTTCGCCTTCGCTCGTTACGGAGCGAACCCAGCGGTTCATGGTCCATACGATCACGAGTGCCGGAATGAGCGAGAAGAGCCCCAGGAACCACATCGTATGCTGCCCGAACAGCAGGCGGCCGAGCATGACGATCCAGATGTACAAGGGCGGTTTGTCGGCGTAGGGTACGCCCTGGTTGGTGAAGGTGAAGACATCGCCGTTGGCGATGGCCTCGTCGGCGATACTCAGGTATCGCAGTTCGTTCGACGGAGTGAAGTCGCGCAATATCAGTACGGGCAGCAGTGCCGCCACAAGTGCTGCCGAGAGCACCAGTCCCTTATTTATCTTCATGCGGGGTCTTTTTTTTCGATTTTTTGCCGATCAGGAGGTTGCGGGCATAGGCGATGAATCCGACCGACTGCCCGAGTATCAGTACCGGATCGTGGCGTATGATTCCGTATGTAACGATCATGGCCGATCCAGTGAGGCTGAGCAGCCAGAATCCGGCCGGCAGCGACGATTCGTGACGGCGTACGGAGTAGATCCACTGGTAGACGAACCTCAACGTGAAGACTATCTGCCCGGCCGAACCGAAGATGAGCAGCCACAACGGCACGTCATCGTTGCGCAGGAACGTCTCGAAGAAGTGGGCGGCGTTGTGCCATATTCCTATCAGCGCAGCTATCGGGGTTAGTACCAGTATTATGCGGAAAATGCGCGGGACGCTTCGCCACAGCCCCTTGCTGTCGAGGTTCCAGAGATATATGTAGTACGAGATGAACTGTCCGAGGATTATCGAGAAGTCGTCGCGCAACCAGCCGTAGATGAAGAGCAGGTACGATCCCACGATGCTGCATATCCAGTAGGCAGCCGGCGATACGACCTTCTTGGCCCGCTCGGAGAGGATCCACTGTATGAGAATCCGCGCCGAGAAGAATGCCTGTGCCAGGAATCCTATGGCATATATCCACGTGGCTGTCATATGTTGCCTTCGGCTACGTTGTAGTTGATGTAACGTTTCTTCATCCAGCGGTAGGCGAAGCAGTCCATGAAGGGCGAAACCAGACGGTTCCACAGATGGAACTTGGACTTGCCGGCCATGCGCGGGAAGTGGCGTACGGGTGTTTCATAGTATCTGGCACCCTCCTGCAGCAGTATGAGCGCCGGCAGGAAACGGTGCATGCCCTTGAAGAAGGGTATGCGTTTGGCGGCGTCGGTGTGCATGACCTTTAGCGGGCAACCCGTATCGGTTGCGCCGTCGCCTGTCATCATGCGGCGGAAACCGTTTGCTATCTTCGACTGTATGAGTTTGAATACCGAGTCGCGGCGTGCGGCGCGGATACCCGTGCAGAGGGCGTTGTCGCCGCTGTGCGGCAGCAGCAGTTCGAAATCTTCGGGCGTGGTCTGCAGGTCGGCGTCGATGTAGCCCACCAGAGGCGACTGAGCACAGTCGATGCCGGCCTTGATGGCGGCGCTCAAGCCTGCGTTGCGTGCGAAACTGATGTAGTAGAAATCCTTGTTGCGGCGGCATACCTCCTCTATGCGTTCGCCGCTTGCGTCGTTCGAGCCATCGTTGACGAAGAGTACGCACGTGCGTTTGGAGGCACGCGGAAGATATGCCGTGAAGGCTCTCTCAAGTTCCGAGATGTTGTCCTCCTCGTTGTATACGGGGACTATGATTGTGAACTCGTATTCTGCGGTTTTGTTCATGTCCTATTTTGTTTGCGCCCGTTTTGCGAGCGGGTTGAGATCTGAAAGATACCATTCGACGAATCGTCCGATGCCCTCGCGCAGGGGCGTCGAGGCCGTATATCCCGTCTTGGCGCGGAGCTTCGACGTGTCGGCGTAGGTGCGGGGCACGTCGCCGGCCTGCATCGGCAGCCTTTCGAATACGGCCTTGCGGCCGAGTGCCTCCTCCAGCGTGGAGATGAACTCCATGAGGTGCACGGGATCGCCGTGGCCGATGTTGAATATGTCGGTGGGTATATCGCCCTGCGGGGCCTTGTCAAGCAGCCGCACCACACCCTCGACTATGTCGTCGATGTATGTGAAGTCGCGCAGCATGTCGCCGTTGTTGAAGAGTTTGATGGGGCGACCGGCGGTTATGGCGTCCGAGAAGAGCATGGGCGACATGTCGGGACGTCCCCATGGCCCGTAGACCGTGAAGAAGCGCAGCCCGGTCGATGCCACGCCGAAAAGCCGTGCATAGACCTCGGCCATCAGCTCGTCGCTGCGTTTTGTTGCGGCATAGAGCGAGACGGGTTGCTCGACGGCGTCGTCCTCGGAGAACGGGACCTTGGCATTGTCGCCGTAGACCGAACTCGACGAGGCGTATATCAGGTGTTTTACGGGGTAGTGGCGGCAGCATTCGAGCAGATTGACGAATCCGACGACGTTGCTGTCGACATATGCGAACGGGTTCTCGAGCGAATATCGTACGCCCGCCTGCGCCGCGAGGTTTACGGCCGCGTCGAAACGGTGCGACGCGAAGAGCGCAGGCAACATCTCCCGCGATTCGAGGTGCATTCTGATGAAATGCAGCGATGGGTATTTGGAGCTGGCGTGCTCCTCGCCCTCTGCATAATCGCGCCCGTCGAAGCCGAGATCTGCCAGGCGGCCGTATTTCAGCGCGACATCGTAGTAGTCGTTCAGGGAGTCGATGCCCGTCACTTCGTGTCCGTCGCGCACAAGGTGTGCCGCAAGATTGTGGCCGATGAAGCCGGCCATGCCCGTTACCAGAATCTTCATAGAAAAATCATTCACACCGTCGGTTGTCCGTCGTGACGGGCAGCCGCGGTATTCCGTATTTGCAATTCAATGCGGCAAATATAGTGATTTTAGCCGGAACTGGATTATGGTTTAGCATGATATATTTGTTCCTTATGTTGTTTGATATG
>DXGW01000216.1 GCA_019113665.1 Candidatus Alistipes excrementipullorum | reverse complement strand
AACAGATTCTACATAACGCGGCGGCGCCTGATATTCCACCTGTCATCTTGGGGACTTTTCACCGTCCTGTCGGGATTCATTCTGCTGGGGCTGCCCGACGGCACCGCTCAAAAGATAGGACTTACAGCTATGGCCGTTTGGCTGGTATGCTACGGGCTGTGGCTTGCACGACGACTGATACGATCTTACAGGCGAGCCGTGAAACTTTTCGACGACTCGCACTCCGACGATATCGCCGCATATATCCAGTGGCTCTCGATATTCACATACTGGGCCGCAATTTTCGGGGTCGGCTGCGGAGTGCTGACATTCCTGCCGGACAGGTATGTATTCCTGTGGATACTGTCGTCGGTGCCGTTCTACATATACCTCTATTGCTCATACATGAACTACCTGCTGTTCTACGAGCAGGTGTAGCAGGCTCTCGAGGAAGAGATTCCGGCGGAGACAGACATTGATGACGACCATTCGGATTCTGAGGATTCGTCAGCCGGCGAGACATATACCGTTTTCACGGACATCGCGACTCGCCTGTCGGCTTGGATCGAGTCAAACGGCTACGTACGCCCGGGGCTCACGATAAAGGAGCTGGCAGATGCCCTGCACACAAACCGCACATATCTGTCCGACTATATCAAGACAACTTACAGACTGTCATTCCGCGAATGGATAACGGGACTCAGAATCGAGCATGCGAAGAGACTGCTGCTGAAGGCCCCGGAGCTGACGATACACGACATCTCGGAAAAGTCAGGATTTCTCTCTCCAAGCCATTTCATGAGGACGTTCAAGGAGCGCGAAGCGTGCTCGCCGGCAAGATGGCGACGTATGATGTTAGACGCTCAACAGGAAAGAGACTGACAGGGTCTCAATACAACACCTGCCTGAGCAACTCACGCGAATATACCGACGTGAAATAGATGTCGCGGATATAACTTCGAGGCGTATGTTTCGACAAGCCGTCGGCTGTCCTGTACGCAAACCCGTCACGGCACGATGTACGCACCGCCGGGAAAGCCTTGCGCGACACAGCACCGCCGCATTCCGTAAAGAAACGCCTCATGGCCACGTCGATATAGAGATAAGGGCTGTCGATGAAGACCACACCCAGGCGTATTTCGGTTTTGCCATGCACGGTCTCGGCAATCAGAGCCCAGGAGAGTCTGCGCGAGGCCGGTATGCGGTAATAACGTCTTATAAAGGCCAGTGAATTGTAATTGAATTTCTCCATATCTCACACAAGATCTGTTATTACCAACAAATATATGAAAAGACGCAGTCAATGACAAAAAATTTACGCGGCAGGATTATATGTACATCTACCGCGCAAACTTCGAAACCTTCGGTCCGATTTCAGAACCTGTGTACCAAAGCAGCAGCCTGCACGCAACCGTCAGTCTTGTCGATATCACCTTCATTCAACACACCGGGGACAAGAACTTCTCCGACCATATCCCACTCCAGCAGTGCGGCCGTACGCTCCATCGGCATACGCACTCCGTCCATGACCGTCGGGTCTTCCTCCTCGCAGCAGGCTATTAGCGCGCACTTCTTTCCCGCAACCTGCTTGCCGCCAACAACCAGTGAAAACAGACAATCGACAACGCCCTTGATTTGCGCCGGAATCGAGTACCAATAGACCGGAGTGGCAAATACTACGGCTTCGGACTCGAGAACCGAAGTTGCTACGGCGTCGAACCCGGCATTGAACGAGCAGGCTTTGCCCGTCTTGTAGCAGGTCATGCAGGCATGGCAACCGCCAATATTCATGAACGCAGCATTGAAACGCTGTACGATATGGCCGCATTTTTCGGCTTCGTGAATAAACGCATCGGTCATGGCAAAACTGTTGCCGTGTTTGCGTGGGCTTCCCGTAATGACAGTAATCTTCATGGTCGTATCCTCCTATTTATTTATCGTGTTGGAATTCTGATTATAGGCCTTGGCCACACACCGCCACTCGCCATTGATCTTCATCATCAGAAGATAATCCGTAAAGTCTATGCGGCCGCCCCACTTCTCTTCCAGCACGCGAACCACGGCCAATGTCTCTTCAACATCTACGACATCGACACGCGCCTTAAAATCGGGACCGGCTGCCACGGTGTCTACGTTGTGGTAGAATTGCTCGATACTGCCATGCTCAAGCCGGCCGTCCAGATAGCCAAAAAGCACGGCTTCGTCAATGAACAACTCGCGTGCGTAGGTACTCTGTCCTTCTGCCACACTCCTTACAAACTTCATGGCCGCCGCCTCTACGGCCATGTACTCTTCGATACTTGCTCTCATAACGATGGATTTTATTAGACATCTTTCGCGAAACAAAAATACGCAGATGCTTACACAGGCGCAAGTACCGAAAAATGATTCATATACTGAATATTTATTCGGTATATGTACTTTATCGGCGGTTATGTATATATTTGCGTACAACAAAATCAGGCACACATGTACGAACGCAAACTACCCGTCGATCTGGATTGTCCGTTGCGGCTTACGATGAGCCTTATCGACTCGAAATGGAAATCATGCATACTGGACGAATTGCGGCACGGGGCGCTGCGCCCGAGCGAACTTCACCGTCTGCTGCCCGAGGCCACACCGCGGGTTCTCGACATGCAGCTGAAGGATCTTGTCGAGGACGGGCTTGTCAGCAAGACCATATACCCTGAATTGCCGCCGCGGTCCGAATATGCAATCACGGATCTGGGCATGACCCTCATTCCGATCATCGATGCCATGATCGAATGGGGTACGCACAACGCCGAACTTTTCGAGAAGAAATACCGCAGCGCCGGAGAATAGCGCTACGGCCTCAGGATCATTTGTTGTTCAGGCGTATCTTCTCGTGGTAGAAATAGTTGACGATTACCGGCTTGCCATGCTCCGATCGTCCGTATGGCAGATCGTTGACCCGATATGGATAGCCGTGCATGGACGCATAGGCCGATATTTCCCGTTCGAGTGCCTGCCAGTAACCGGTATCCTTACGGTTGTATATAGTTTCGTAAAGCGGATATAGATCGGGATATTTCTCACGCACGTATGACATTATCGTTCCTTTGAACTGACCGCGCAAATTGAGGTTTTCAAGCCATACGAGATCCGTAAAATTGCACACACGTTCTATTATGGCCTTGACGTCGGTAATCCCCGGGAAAATAGGAGACACGAAACATACGGTCCGCAACCCGGCCTCATACGTCTGTTTCATGGCTTCAAGACGACGTTCGATGCTCACGGCCTTGTCCATATCGGCACGGAAATCCTCGTCGAGCGTATTGACCGACCACGACACCGTAACCTTCGGAAATCGTTTCAGCAGATCAAGGTCCCGCAATACCAGGTCCGACTTGGTACAGACCATTATCTCGGCGCTGCTGCCCTGCAGCTGTTCCAGCAGGCGTCTTGTACGTTTATAATACTCTTCGCATGGATTATATCCGTCCGTCACCGATCCGATTACGATACGCTGACCGTCGTATTTGTGAGGATTGGAGATCGGTTTCCAGTTTTTCACGTCGAGAAACGCACCCCAAGGTTCGGTGTGACCAGTGAAGCGTTTCATGAACGACGCGTAACAATACTTGCACGCATGCGGACAACCCACATACGGATTTACTGAATAGCCTCCTACGGGCAAAGACGATTTTGTCATGACGCTCTGCACGTCTATTTCGCGAATTATCTCCTGCTCCATAATCATCTTTTTTCTGCAAATTTAATCATTTTCGCATAGCGAATGCACGCAAACAACACGAAATCCACCTACGTGCATTTGACATATAGCGACACACAAAAAGCACATCTGTGTCTGTCGGAAAATACGTATATTTGCATTGTCCCCTGCACCTCAAACGGCACGGGACATGTAAACACGCGAATTATCATGACCGACAAGAACCACGACATACTCACATTCCACAAGCCCGACACCTCGTCCCGGCAGGAGCTGCCCGTTGCCGGCGGCGATGTCAAGGCCGGATTCCCTTCACCTGCCGACGATTTCATCGACTCGCCGCTCGACCTGAACCGCGAATTCGTACACAACCCCTCGTCTACATTCTTCGTAAGGGTCTCGGGCGACAGCATGGCCGGCGACGGCATAGGTGACGGCGACCTGCTGATCGTCGACAAGTCGCTCGCGCCGTATGACGGCTGCATAGCCATCTGCTTCGTCGACGGGGAGTTCACCGTCAAGCGCGTAAAGATGGAGAAATCGTGCGTATGGCTCATGCCGTCGAACCCCAAATACAAGCCAATACGTGTCGATGCCGGCAATGATTTCATGGTCTGGGGCATCGTCCGCCACGTAATCAAGACCTTCAGATAAGCACACGATGTACGGGCTTTGCGACTGCAACAACTTCTACGCCTCCTGCGAGCGGGTATTCCGTCCCGATCTCGTCGGCAAGCCCGTCGTGGTGCTGTCGAACAACGACGGCTGCGTCATCGCGCGGTCTAACGAGGCCAAAAGCCTGGGCATAACGATGGGACAGCCATTCTACCAGATAAGGGCGCTGGCCGAAAGCCGCCGTGTGAGTGTCTTTTCGGCCAACTTCGCACTTTACGGCGACATGTCGAACAGGGTGATGACGACATTGCGGTCTCTGGTACCGGCACTGGAGATATACTCCATAGACGAGGCATTCTTCAATCTCGAAGGCATCACGGAGGCACCAGACGAGTTTGGGCACATGGTCGGCCGCACCGTACGGCGTAATACCGGCATTCCGGTAAGCATCGGCATAGCCCCGACGAAAACCCTCGCCAAGATCGCCTCGAAACTCGCCAAGCAATACCCCAAACTCGCCGGCTGCTGCTACATGCACCGTCCGGAGGACATCGCCAAAGTTCTGAACCGGTTCCCGCTGCAGGACGTCTGGGGGATCGGCCGCCGCTACGGCAAGATGTTCGACCGCATGGGGTTGCGGACAGCACAACAGTTCGTCGACCTTCCGCAGGAGTGGGTGCGGGCGCGTATGGGCATCGGCGGCCTGCGCACATGGAACGAACTGCAGGGGCAGGAATGCATAGGTTTCGAGCAGATGCCACCGCGCAAACAGCAGATAACCATATCGCGCAGTTTTCCGAAAGAGGTCTACGCTTTCGACGAACTGGACCGTATCGTGGCCGAATTCGCATCGATGTGCGCCGAAAAACTCCGCGGCCAGCAGTCGGCATGCCGCGAGGTACAGAGCTACATATGCACGAACCGCCACCGCGAGGACCAGCCGCAACGCTATGATACCCGCATCATCGTGCTGCCCGAACCGACAGACAGCACTTTCGACATCGTGCGCCACGCAAGAGTTGCTCTCAAGCAGATATTCCGCCAAGGTTACGGATACAAAAAGGCGGGAGTCGTCTTGTCGCAGATCTCGCCGGCATCGGAACTGCAGGTATCGTTGTTTTCATCAACGGACCGTCCGAAACACTCTCGTCTTATGGAAGTGATCGACAGCGTAAACAAGGAGTACGGCAGGGGCAAGATAACCATAGCGGCACAAGGGACCACGCCGTTCCACATGAACCGGGAACACCTCTCGCCGTGCTATACGACCGACTGGAAGGATATTCTGGTGGTAAAGGCCAAATAAACCGCCTTATTGCGCGCTTTTACACCTGCGCATTTGCTAAATCGGAAAGCGATACATACCTTTGCTCCCACATGTATAATCCCTTTTCAAGACCATGACCATTATGAAGCTATTTTCATGCTATGCTAAAAGAGCGCTGACGGGCTTTGCACTCGTTTCGGCACTCATGACCGCAGGCTGTACTTCGGACAACGGCGATTCGGGCAAGGTGCCCGGCCCCGGTTCGGACGTCACGCTGCCCGACGACCCCGAACAGCCGACCGGCGAGATATCGTTCACCACCACACAGGAGTGGTACATCGAGGTAACCGACGGTACGCGTGCCGAAAGCCAGACCGACTGGGTAGTGGTCTACCCCACCGAGGGGCAACCTGGAGACTTCACACTCAACGTTGTGGCGCAGCCCAACACCACCGGCGAAAGCCGCACGGCGACAGTCACGCTTCACGACGGCGACAGAACCGAAAATTACACCATATCACAAACGGCAGCGGCTGCCGCCACGGCAAGTCAGCAACTCTACAAGGTTATGCCCGACGCCCGGACGCTTGAGGTAGACGTTACGGCCAACGCACGCTACCGCGTCCGCATCTCGCCCTATGACGGCGAATCGAGTTCGTGGATAAAACTCACGGACGGCGACGGGAGCGCAAGGCTCACATTCGAACTGACGGTGAACGACAGACTCGAAGCACGCAATGCTCTCGTCGAGTTCATGTCCGAATCGGGCGACCGGCAGCTGGGATACTGCATCGTCCGCCAGGCAGGCATACGCACGGTCGAGGGCCATAAGACCGTCGAAATTCCCGATGCCGCATTTGCAGCCTTCCTGCTCGAAAACTTCGACACGAACAAAGACGGCGAGATGTCGCTCGGCGAGATGGGCGGCATAGAGTACATGGACTGCTCGGGCCGCGGCATAGCCTCGCTCGAAGGCATCGAATGCTGCGACCACCTGCTCTACCTCGACTGCAGCCGCAACAGCATATCGCAACTCGACCTTACGGAGTGCACCGATCTTCAGACACTCATAGCTGAGGAGTGTTCCATCGTGCAGATATACCTCGGGAACAACACCGAGCTGACACAGGTGCGCCTGAACGACAACCCGCTGCAAACGCTGCGCCTCGGCGACCTGCCGCAACTGCAACGGCTCGTCGTATCGAACACGCAGCTTTCGTCGCTCAATCTTGCGGGATACGGAGCCCTTGAATACCTATCGGCTACGGACTGCCGCATAGCCACGGTAAACCTTTCGGGCTGCCGCAAGTTGAAGAGCGCATATCTCGGCGGCAACCTCCTGCGCCATATAGACCTGCGTTCGCTTCCGGCACTCGAGGAGTACGGGGTCAACCTGATAGAAAGTCCCTATCTTGAGTCGGTACATGCCGACGTGCAGCCGTCGGTTTCGCCCAACGGGCTGGTCGTGATGTGGTACACCGAGACTGGCAAGCATTGCGTCTACACTCCTTTCGTCTATGTCAAGGGCAAGCTCACAAGCCAGCAGATAGACGTCGGGCTCGACTTCCCGACCGACTTTTAGAAAAAACGGCGTCCGCGACAACACGGGCGCCGTTTTCACATAACAGATAGTCGAGCTGTTAATTATACGGAAAGCCATTGAACTATATATCGTAACCTGCGACCGCCATCGGCTCACAGTCGGGCCTACTTGCCGCACTCGACGGCAACCTTTATCACGCCGTCCTCATGATTCTCGAACAGGCGGTATGCTTCGTCGATACGGCTCAACGGGAAACTGTGCGTGATGAGCGGCGTAGTATCGATAAGGCCCTGCCCGATAAGGTCGAGGATCTCGGCACAGTCACAACCGTCTACACCGCCAGTCTTGAAGGTAAGGTTCTTGCCGTACATGTCGGGCAAAGGCAGCAGCTGCGGACGGTCATAAAGCGCGACCACCGTAACGATGGCATTGGGACGCGCACACTCCCACGCAAGGCGGAAGGTATCGTCGGCCCCCGCGACCTCGATAACGCGGTCGGCCCCGCCGTGTTCGCTGCGGCGCATGACGTATTCGCGGCACTCACCGGGGGCACACACCTCCACTTCGGGATAGTGTTCGCGCACGAAATGCTGCCGTTCGGGCGATTTCTCGCACACGATGATACGGTGCGGACGTTTTAACATGACGCACAGCAGGGTACATATTCCCGTCGGGCCGGCACCTATGATCAGAACCGTATCTTCGGCTGTTATCTCTGAAATACGCGCCGCCCAGAACCCCGTTGCCAGAATATCACCCACAAAAAGAGCCTGTTCGTCACTGACCGCATCGGGAATACGCGTCAAGCCCTGGTCGGCATGCGGAACACGTACATACGGGGCCTGCCCGCCGTCGATACGGCAGCCGAGCGCCCAACCTCCGTCGGGATCGGTACAGTTGTTCACGAAACCGTGACGGCAGAAAAAACATTCACCGCAGAAGGTCTCGACATTGACCGCAACGCGGTCTCCTGGCTTGACGGCCGAGACTGCGGAGCCGACCTCCTCGACCACACCGACCATCTCATGCCCGACCGTAATGCCCGGCACGGCACGCGGGACGCTGCCGTGTTTGATATGCAGGTCACTGGTGCAGATACTGCCGAGCGTCACCCGCACGATGGCATCATGCGGGTTCTCCAAAACGGGACGCGGTTTCTCACGAAGCTCGAACCGTCCCTTTTCTACATATGTGTATGCTTTCATATATCACATTTTTATACGTCCCAATACCATCTTGCCGTCACGTGGAGAGCACAATACCCCTTACATCGCTGAAATCGAGTCTGCGCAGGGCCTCGTCCGAAATCAGGAAGTCGAGGACGCCGCAATCCATGAAATTGAGGTTGAAGTCATCGCCGTCGAACGAATCCACCTGCAGAAGCACGCGCCAGCCCCGGCATGGCTCGTCCCACTCCTCCCACTCGCGGAACTCGGGCTCGCCCAGCAGATGAATGCACGGCTCGTCGTCACGCAGGCTCCCGTCGAACGACATGGCCATCTCATGCGGGAAGAGCACGTCGGACTCATCGTCCCCGACGACCACAACCGTCCTGAATGAAACAGGATCCGGATCGGGAAAATAGAGTACCTTCACCATGTCGGCGCCGCTCGGATAGCCCGAAATCTCGACATCGCAATCCCAGCCGAGATAATAGTGAATGTTGGCATAGAACTGCAGCAGTCCGCGCCTCGGCAGAATATCCTGCGGCGGCAGGTCCGCGAGGTTGATCTGACAGATGAAATGATAAGGTTCATAACTGTCGGTATCAGGATAATAAGCCATTGGATAATCGACGTCTTCGGGCAGATCTGGATTACCCCAGAACTTGCTTGCGCAAACCGGAAGCCGACCGTCGGCATGTTGCAGTCTTATGAAAAAAGGTCCCGTATTCATAGCTGTGTCGGTTGGTTATTCTGCAGATGCCGGAAATCAGACAGCATCTTCTATCGGCAAATTTAACATTTTTCGGCGAATAAACACAATCGACCCGACAATGGGAGCCGCACGGGCTTCCGGAGCGGTTTTTGTGGCGAATAACCCGATAAAGTGGCGTAATCGGCGAAAGGCCGCGGCTATTTTTTTGCAGTCCGGGCAATTTGATGTATTTTTGCGCGAACAAATAAAACCAACATGAAAAACCGCAAAATAGCAGTTCTTGTCAAACAGGTTATAGACACCCGCCGCACGGAGAACTATACTTTCGGCGAAAACGGCGTAGTGGACCGCAACGCCCTGCCGGCGATAGTCAACCCCGAAGACCTGAACGCTTTAGAGCAGGCCATAAGGCTCAAAAACCAGATCGGCAACGCCGAAATAATAGCAATATCCATGGGTCCGCAGAGAGCGGCCGAAGCCTTGAAGGAGGCAATATACAGAGGTGCCGATTCGGGCATACTCGTTTCTGACAGACGCGTGGCAGGAGCCGATACGCTCGCCACTTCATATGCGCTGTCGCTTGCCGTAAGGAAGGCAGGCGCCGACATCGTCTTCGCCGGACGCCAGACGATCGACGGCGACACGGCCCACGTAGGCCCGCAGGTTGCGCAGGCTCTCGGAGTCCCGCAGGTAACCTATGCCGAGGAAGTGACGGCCGACGGTGAGGACCACCTCATTGTCAAGCGACGCCTCGACAACGGATACGAAATGGTACGCACGTCGATACCAGCCGTCATTACGGTCATGGGCACGGCTGCCAAATGCCGCCCGTGCAACGTAAGGCGCCTGCTCGAATACCGCAAGGCCGATGTTACGGTATGGTCGGCCGACGATCTCGGCGGCGACGTCGCACGCTTCGGACTTGCAGGTTCCCCGACCCAGGTAATCAAGTCGGAACCGATAGTCACCGAAACCAAAGGTTCCGTTACGCTGACCTCCTCCGACGAGGACCTCACGAATCTCGTAAACCAACTTATCGCCAACCGTACAATAGACTGACAGCATGAACAATATAATAGTATTCTGCGAAACCGACGAATGCGGGCTGTGCGACATCAGCCTCGAACTCGTCACCAAAGGACGACAGCTTGCTGCCGAACTGGGCTGCCGCGTTGACGCGATCGTAATCGGAGACAAGGTGAAACATCTGGCCGACGATCTCTTCAAATATGGGGTGCACACCGTTTTCTG
>DXGW01000215.1 GCA_019113665.1 Candidatus Alistipes excrementipullorum | reverse complement strand
TACGCCTGTTTATTGTTGGTTTTAGTCCTTGGCTCAATTATACGGATTGATGCCTTGAAAAGATGCGTCCGGCGGGCTTGAATCGGCGTGTCGGGTCTTGTAACTGCAGTGGCCTTGACGCCCGTGCCATGCAAAAGCCATGCGACAGCTGAACGTTGGCTTCAGCAATCAAAAACAGCGGATATAACGACCGTCGGGCCGTATATCCGCTGTTGTTTTGCGGAAATTGACGTTATTCCGTACAGGCTGCTATTTCGTCGATGTGCATCTTCCTCACCTCGCAATGCCCGATGTCGATGGGTAATACGAGGTAAATGCTGTCGGCTACGGATTTCTTGTCCTTGGCGATGGCCTTGAGCAGTTTTTTTGTTTCGACCGGAGCCGATGTCCTGAATCCGAGCCGTTCCATCGCCCGTTCTATGCGATCGGCCTTTTCAGCCTGCAGGAGCCCCAACTTTACGGCCATGTGCGAGATCATGACCGTGCCGACGGCGACGGCTTCGCCATGGTTCATCTCCGACGAGCACTTCTCGATTGCATGAGCGAACGTATGGCCGAGGTTGAGTTTGCGGCGTTCGCCGCTTTCGCGTTCGTCCCGGTCGACGATGTCGGCCTTGACCTTTATTGCGGCCATCACGATGCTGTCGAGCAGGCGTTCGTCTTCACGCAGGCTTTCGAGTGTCGAGTGTTCGACGGTCTCGAAGAGCTCGCGGTCGGCAATGATCCCGGCCTTTACGATCTCGGCCATGCCGGCACGGAATTCACGTTCGGGCAGCGTGCGCAGCATCTCGACGTCGCATATCACGAACTGCGGCTGGGTGAATGTGCCCACCATGTTCTTGTAGCCGTCGATGTTTACGCCGTTCTTGCCTCCGACGCTCGCATCTACCTGACCCAGAAGTGTGGTCGAGACGAAACCGAAGCGGAGTCCGCGCATGTAGGTCGATGCTACGAATCCGGCCACGTCGGTAACTATGCCTCCGCCTATTCCAAGTACGAAACAGCTGCGGTCGATGCCCATCTCGATGAAACGGCGGTATATCGTGTCGACAGTGTGGAGTGTTTTGACCGTTTCGCCCGTGCCGATCATGATGTATTCATACCTCTGCAGCAGGGCATGGTAACGTCTGTCGATGTTGGCATCGGTAATTACCACGACGCGGCATTCCGGCAGGAGCCGCGGGAGCAGTTCCGTAACCCGTCCGAAGTGTATTTCGCTCTTGTCGGCGACTTTGAGACTCTCTGTAATCACTGTTGTCGGTTTTATAATAGCGTAACAAAAATAGATCATTTTCCCGAGAATTTGTTACCTTTGCACGATTAATTCATTGGAAATATATGCAAAAACTGCGCAACATTGCGATTATTGCCCATGTGGACCACGGCAAGACCACTCTCGTGGACAAGATGATAATGCAGGGGCATCTGCTTCGTGAAGGCGCCCGTACCGGCGGCGAGTTGATTCTCGACAACAACGATCTCGAACGCGAACGCGGCATCACGATTCTTTCGAAAAACGTATCGGTAATCTACAAGGACTATAAGATCAATATCATCGACACTCCGGGCCACGCCGATTTCGGCGGCGAGGTCGAGCGTGTGCTGAACATGTGCGACGGCGTTCTGTTGCTGGTCGATGCGTTCGAGGGCACGATGCCTCAGACGCGTTTCGTGCTGCAGAAGGCGCTGGCACTCGGAAAGAAGCCTATTGTCGTGATAAACAAGGTCGACAAGCCCAACTGCCGTCCCGAGGTTGTAAACGAACAGGTTTTCGACCTGATGTTTTCGCTCAACGCTACAGAGGAGCAGCTCGATTACAAGACCATCTACGGATCGGCCAAGCAGGGGTGGATGTCACACCGTGCCGATACTCCGACCAATTCGATAACACCGCTGCTCGATGCAATCATCGACGATATTCCCGAGCCGGCCGTAGTCGAAGGAACTCCGCAGATGCTGATAACGTCGCTCGAATATTCACCCTATATCGGCCGTATAGCCGTGGGCAAGGTGACGCGCGGTGAACTGCATGCAGGAGACAACGTGACGCTTGCCAAACGTGACGGCAAGACCATGGTCAAGAGCAAGATCCGCGAACTGATGGTCTTCGACGGACTGGGCAAGACGAAGGTCGACACCGTGCCGTGCGGCGAGATATGTGCGGTTGTCGGTATCGACGGTTTCGAGATAGGCGATACGATCTGCGATTATGAGAATCCGGAACCGCTGCCTCCCATCGCAATAGACGAGCCGACAATGTCGATGCTCTTCACCATAAACAACTCGCCGTTCTTTGGCAAGGAGGGCAAGTACGTGACTTCACGCCACATAAAGGAACGTCTCGACCGCGAACTTGAGAAAAACCTCGCGCTGCGTGTCGAGCCGGGACCTAATTCGGACAGTTTTATCGTTTACGGGCGAGGAGTGCTTCACCTCTCCGTACTTATCGAGACCATGCGTCGCGAAGGTTACGAACTGCAGGTTGGCCAGCCCAAGGTCATCATCAAGGAGATCGATGGCCGCAAGTGTGAGCCTATCGAGGAGATGACCGTAGACTGTCCCGAGGAGTACGCAGGTACGGTTATCGAACTTACTACCAAACGTAAGGGTACGCTTACCAACATGGAGTCCAACGGTGATCGCACGCGTCTTGAGTTCTCGATACCGTCGCGCGGAATTATCGGCCTGCGCTCCAACATGCTGACGGCAACGGCAGGCGAAGCTATCATGAGCCACCGCCTCAAGGATTTCGAACCGTGGGTAGGTGATATCGAAATGCGTACCAACGGTTCCATCATAGCATCGGAGACCGGTACGGCATATGCCTATTCGATCGACAAGCTGCAGGACCGCGGACGTTTCTTCATCTCTCCGATGGAGCAGGTGTATGAAGGTCAGGTAATAGGTGAGCATACGCGCAGCAACGATATTACCGTCAATGTCACCAAGGCAAAACAGCTGACCAACATGCGAGCTTCGGGTTCGGACGACAAGGCTGTTATCGTCCCGCCGAAAATCTTCACGCTTGAGGAGGCTTTGGAGTATATCAAGGAGGACGAATATGTCGAGGTGACTCCCAAGTCGATGCGTCTGCGTAAGATTCTTCTCAGCGAAACCGACCGCAAGCGAGCCGCCAAGTAAGAGCGAATATGCATTGGGCATTGTTGGTTCTTGCCGGGCTTTTTGAGATAGGGTGGCCCTTGGGTTTCAAGTTGGCCGATCTCTATCCGCGATATTATTGGCCGTGCATGATCCTGTCGGTATTGTCAATGGGGGTGAGCGGTTGGTTGCTTTATCTTGCGCAAAAGGGCATACCTATGGGAACTGCCTATGTGATTTGGACAGGTGTCGGCGGTATTGGTACGGTGCTTATAGGTATTTTCCTGTTTGGTGATTCGGCGACATTCTGGCGGTTGTTCTTCATTTTCCTGATCATTGTCGGAATTGTCGGACTAAAGTTCGTTCACTGACCCTATTTGCGCAGTGTGGCGAACGAGAGAATATGCCATGTTATGGCTGCGGCCAAAGCGGCGAGAAGCAGTTGCGCCCATATCCATTTGTCGACGACGGCGAATATGCAGTACAGCATCGTCGCCCACAGCAGCGATACCGATATTATCTTTGCATGGAGCGGTATGGCGCGGTTTTCGCGGAAATTGCGTATGTACTCACCGAGTATGCGGTGGCTTATGAGCCAGTCGTAGAGTCGTGGCGAGCTTTTTATATATAGTGCGGCCGTGAGCAGCAGAAACGGGGTTGTGGGCAGCAGCGGCAGGAACATGCCGATAATGCCCAACGCAAGCGACAGTGACCCGAGTATGATGAATAGCGTTTTCACGTCGCAAAAATAGTATTATATTTGTAATTGATACGAGTCTTAAACATACCATGATTATGGAGAAAGTAAAAGTCGGTGTGGCAAGCGACCATGCAGGTTTTGATATGAAGGAGTTCCTGACGGGATATCTCTCGTCGAAGGGTTATGACGTAGTTGATTTCGGCTGTTTCAGCGAGGAGAGTTGCGACTATGCCGATTTCGCGCATCCGCTGGCTTTGGCCGTGGAGAGCGGTGACGTGGCATTCGGTGTAGGTCTGTGCGGATCCGGTGAAGGTATGGCCATGACGCTCAACAAGCATCAGGGTATACGTGCCGGACTGGTATGGAACCGTGAGATTGCCGGCCTCATACGTCAGCACAACAATGCTAATGTGCTTGTTCTGCCTGCACGTTTCATCTCGAATGACGAGGCCATGGAGTTCGTCGATGTATTTACCTCTACGGAATTTGAAGGAGGACGTCACGAACGCCGTATCGCCAAGATGCCGGTGTCGGAATAATGCCGATCATATTTAAATGACAGCCGCTCCGTATCAACGGAGCGGCTGTCATTTTGTGGTCATAATATGGTCTCCTTGTGCAGGAACAGGCCGCTGAATGGCGGTATGAACGGGACGTCGCCGTCGAATAACCCGTACACGGCCGACCCGCTGCCCGACATCGAAGCATATACGGCCCCCTGTTTGTAGAACGCATCTTTCAGTGCGGCGATTTGCGGGTGTGCCCGGAATATGTGCCCTTCAAAATCGTTGACAACAGACCCTTTCCATGACGAAACGGGCCGTGATATGCGCCGTTCGATCGGCTCTGACGGGATATGCGGAACTACGCCGGCATAGGCCTCGCGTGTCGACACGCCCTCGGCCGGTTTGGCAATTACGAGCGTCATGCCGTGAATGTCGATATTGACGGGTGACATTATTTCGCCGCGGCCGGTGCACAGTTGCGGCGTGTTGCGGACAAAGAAGGCTGTGTCGCTGCCGAGTTCGGCAGCAATGCCGGTCAGTTCGCTCTCCGTAAGTCCAAGGTCGAACAATGCATTTATGGCCATGATTACGGCCGTGCCGTCGGAAGAGCCTCCGCCCAGTCCTGCGCCGAAAGGTACGCGTTTGACGAGATGCAGGCGCAATCCGTCGACCCCGTACCGCACGCGCATCAGCTCGAATGCCTTTATACATATGTTTTTCTCTGCCGGGCAGTCTATCACAATGCCTTCTGATGTGAAGTCCAACCCCGTACGGCCTGTTTTTTCGGCGTGTACAGTGTCGTGGAGCCCATATACGGGATAGAGCACGGTTGCCAGTTCGTGATATCCGTCGCAGCGCTTGCGCAAAATGTCAAGCCCGATGTTTATTTTGCAGTTGGCCTTTAGTTCCATACGGCAAAATTATGAAAAGAATCGCAATTTTCACCGGCCGTTTGCCGTTCATATGACGGTTTG
>DXGW01000214.1 GCA_019113665.1 Candidatus Alistipes excrementipullorum | reverse complement strand
GGTCGCAAAAGTATAACCATTTTGCGATTTTACCAAATTTTTGTGCGATTTATGTAGCGTATCATTCTGCAAACAACCTGTATCCGTCCGTATGTGTTGCCGAATGATAAAATTAATGCATATATTTGTGCTTGAATACCATTAACCCTAAATCTTGTTATGAACAAAACACAACTCGTAGAGGCCGTAGCTTTGGAAACCGGACTGTCCAAGGTGGCCGTGAAAAAATCCGTAGATTCATTGGTCGATATCGTGATCAGAACTCTTAGTGAGAACGAACGCGTGACCATTTCCGGTTTCGGATCCTTTTCGGTAATCCAGCGTTCGGTGCGTATGGGACGCAATCCGCGTTCGGGCGCACCGGTCAGGATCGCTCCGAAAAAGGTGGTGAGATTCAGATCTACCGTAGAGGTAGAATAGCCGGTTTGGCCGTATAAATGCCCCGTTTTTACCGTTTCTTTTGCAGTTTTGGCTATTTTCCCTATTTTTGTTCGATTCAAAATCGATAGCAACATGTTTTGGACCTATATATTGCCGCTTATCGCTTCGATAGCAGCAGTCAGCATAATACACCCGCAGCTGGTTAAGATCGCTTTACGGAAACATATAGTCGACGAACCGAATGCGCGTAAGTTTCAGGAGCATCCGGTCCCCACAATGGGAGGCATAGCCGTATTTTTCGGTATTGCCGTAGGTATGGCAAGTCTGTGCTTTTCAGGTATATGCTCGTCTTTTTTCGTGGTTATCATCGCAATGCTGGTGATGTTGTACCTCGGAACCATTGACGACATACTTGACATATCTCCGCTGCTCCGCATGCTTATACAGGTCCTGACCGTGCTGCTGTTGATATATGCGGGCGGATATTGCCTCGACGATCTGCACGGATTGTGGGGATATGACAGCATCTCATGGTATGTGGCCGTGCCTCTGACCCTCATCTCCGTGGTCGGCATAATCAATGCGATGAACATGATAGACGGCGTCGACGGCCTGTCGTCGGGGTTGTGCATGTTGTACTGCCTGATTTTCGGCGTGGCCTTCCATCTGGTAGGGTATGTCGGCATGGCGGCATTTGCGATTACCGCATTCGGCGCTCTCCTGCCGTTCTTCATGCACAATGCATTCGGCCGTACGTCGAAGATGTATATAGGTAACGGCGGAACGATGCTGATGGGCATACTCCTTTCGGTTTTCGTCATGTCGATGGTGCGTACGGACGATTTCGACGAGTTTTTCGATGCCCGCGGCTATTCGGTCGTGCCCTTTACAATGGCGTTACTCTCCATTCCGGTGTTCGATACGCTGCGCGTCATGTTCTCTCGCATACTGCATGGCGGATCACCGTTCAAGCCCGACCGTACACATCTGCATCACATGTTCATATGGCTCGGGTTCTCGCATGTGGGTACGACCTTCTGGATAATGGGCCTTGACCTGGCCGTAGTCGGCGCGTGGCTGTTGAGCTGCCGTCTGGGCGCCGGGGTCGATGCTCAATTTTATACGGTTATTGTAACGGGACTCATCGTCACCACGGGACTTTATACGGCCGTGAAGGCAATAGATCACTATTTTCCGGAGCAGATGCAGCGTTTCATAGCATGGAAATTCCGGGCCAAGCCGAAACGCGAAGGCATATTCCTGCTGTTGCAACGTTTCATGGACCGTATATGATGACAAACCGAAAACCGCTAACCCGACAAGATATGAAGAGACTGGTACTGCCGCACATCGAGGGCCTTGAACAGATGTCGTTCGGCCGGTTGTGCGACATCATGGAGCGTGAAGCCGTTCGTCAGGGCATCGATTGTGTAAACTGGCGTGAATATCCCTATTGTCCGATCGTGTCGTTCGATGCCGCATACAGCGACCGTTACCTTTTTGTGCGTTTTTTCGTGCGGGGACTCGGTGTCAAGGCCGCATACTGCAACGACAATGATCCCGTATGGCAGGACAGCTGCGTGGAGTTGTTCGTGGCTACGCCCGATGGCAACGGCTATTTCAATTTCGAGATGAACTGCATAGGCGCATTGCTGGCCGCGAAGCGCAAGTCACGCAAGGAGAGTGTCGAGCATTTCGATGCCGCCGGCCTGTCGCGCGTAGTGCGTCACTCGACCTTCGAGCGCAGGGCTTTTGCCGAGCGTGAAGGCATATGCGAATGGAGCGTGGCAATGGGCATACCTTTCGACCTGCTTGGATATCCCGAAGGTGTACGTCCGTCGGTGTTGAGGGGCAATCTCTACAAATGTGCCGATGAGACGGCCGTGCCTCACTATGTCAGCTGGAATCCCATAGATACGCCTGCTCCGGATTTTCACCGACCTGAATTTTTCGGGGAATTAATTCTCGGCTGAAGATGATACGGACACTGTTGCTGATCGGCGCGGGCAGTTTTATCGGCGGAGTTGCGCGCTATCTTCTCTCACGCGGCATACACCTGTGGGCCGGTTCGTCGCTCCCGTGGGGAACGTTGGCCGTGAACGTTATTGGCTGCCTGATTCTGGGCGTGCTCTACGGCGTGTTCGAACGCGGGGCCATAATGGACCAGGACATGCGCCTTGCACTTACTGTCGGCCTGCTGGCTGCATATCTGGGCCACCTGATCGTGAAAACCATATAAACAACCTGACCATAATGAACAACCAGAAGGAACTTTACGAAATCGTATCGCATTTCGACATTGAAGGCATTGTCGCGGCGATCGAGCCCATGGGTGCAGGCTTCATCAACGACACCCTGAAGGTGCGCACGGCGGGAAGCTCACCCGACTATATCCTGCAGCGCAAGAACCGTAATATTTTTCCCGATGTGCCGGCCATGATGGAGAATATCGTCGCCGTGACGGGGCATATACGCCGCAAGGTGGTCGAGGCCGGCGGCGATCCTGCCCGCGAAGTGTTGAACGTCGTGTTCACGACCGACGGACTTCCGTACTGGCGGACTCCTGCCGGTGATTACTGGACCATGTGCCTGTTTATCGACGGGTCCGTGACATACGACCGCGCCGATACGCCGCAGCTTGCATACAAGGGTGGCGAAGGCATAGGAAAATTCCAGTCGCAGCTTGCGGATTTCAACCGCCCGTTGGCCGAGACCATCAAGGGTTTCCATAACATACGCTGGCGTTTCGGGCAGTGGGACGAGTGCCTTGCGCGCGATGCCGCCGGACGCCGGGCATCGGTAGCCCGCGAGATCGAGTGGATCGAGTCGCGGCGCGGCGAGATGTCGTCGTTCTGGGCTCTGGTCGAGAACGGGACGATACCGATGAGGGTTACGCACAACGATACCAAGATAAGCAATATACTGTTCGATGCCGCCGGCAACGTGATGTGCGTCATCGACCTCGATACGGTCATGAGCAGTACGTCGCTCAACGACTTCGGCGATGCCATTCGCTCGTATGCCAATACCGGTGCCGAGGACGACCGCAATCCCGACAACGTGTCGCTCGACATGGAGATGTACCGTGCCTACACCGAGGGGTACCTGTCGCAGCGTCGTTCGACGCTTGTCGGATCGGAACTTGAGCATCTGGCCTTTTCGGCGCGTTATATCACCTACGAGCAGGTGCTGCGTTTTCTGATGGACTATATCGACGGCGACGTCTACTACAAGGTCAACGCCCCGGACCACAACCTGGTCCGTACGCGGGCGCAGTACAGACTCCTGCAGAGCATGGAGGAGCATTACGACGAGATGTGCGGCGTGGTGGCCGAATAGCTTCTGCACCGGCACCAAAAAAGGCATTCAGGAGACTGAATGCCTTTTTTGGTAGCTCCACCGCGACTCGAACGCGAATTTAGGGTTTAGGAAACCCTCGTTCTATCCCTTGAACTATAGAGCCGAATGCAGTTATGCACCGCAAAGATAATAAGATTCTGCGGATTTGCGAGCCTGCGGGCTCACAATCGCATATTTTTTATTGCAAATAGGGCGACAGGTATTTGGCCATGAGGTAGCCGCCGCCCAGCAGCCATACGTAGAGCACGAATGCCAGTACGAACGGTTTGGCACCTGCCTGCTTGAATTTGTCGAAGCTGGTTTCGGCGCCGAGGGCCGTCATCGCCATTGTCAGCATGAAGTTGTCGAGCATGTTTATGGCGCCAACCGCGCTTTTGAGTGTTTCGGCCGGAATGATGGCCGAAGCCTGCAGTGAGGAGTTGATGCCTATTACCAGAATGAACCCGAAGGCGAACCCCGGTACCGTGATTTTGCTCTTGCCGTCGTCGGTCATGTCGGTATGCCTTCTTTTGCGTACGCGTGCGATGACGAAACTCATGATGAGCAGCACCGGGGCCAGCATCATTACGCGTATCATCTTGGTGATGGTTGCCTGGTCGGCCAGGTGGAGCGCCCCGTCGGGATCCATGGCATTTCCGGCACCAACCACATGTGCCACTTCGTGGAGGGTTGAACCCGTGAAGATGGCCATCTGTTGCGGGTTGAGGTCGAGTATGCCGGCGCGGTAGGCGATCGGGTAGAGGAACATGGATACTGTTCCGAAGATCACGACGGTCGAGACGGCTATGGCAGTCTTGTAAGGCGCGCATTTCACTACTGGTTCGGCTCCCAGAACTGCGGCGGCCCCGCATATCGCGCTGCCTGTCGATGTCATCAGCGCGGTCTTTTCGTCCATCTTCAGCAGGCGTCCCGTGACTATGCCGATGGCTATGGTGCCGAATATGATGACGGCGTCGATGACTACGACCGAAACACCTATCTCCATTACCTGCTGGAATGTGAGACGGAATCCGTAGAGGATAATGCCCCAGCGGAGTATCTGTTTTGTACACAGCTTGATGCCCGGAATCCATGTTTCGGGCAACTGGTTGCGCAGGCTGTTGGCATAGAGCATGCCCAGGATTATACCGACGATCAGCGGGCTGAACGACAGGCTTTTGACTACTGGAATGTCGGCGATGTAGAAGGCCGAACATGAGAAGAGTACGATCAGTAATACGCCGTGAAGCGTGCTGGCTCTTTTTTCAGAGAACATGTTGTTGTTTTTACGTTAAATCGGGGCTGCAAATGTAAATCATATTTTTCACATGGCCATATCCGTGCCGGATTATTCAAGCCGGATCCGTTTAATCGTAACCGACGATCGTTCTCGGACAACTGGCTGTGCGGTTTAAGGATAGACGTATATTGCAGAAAAATCCATTTTTATTACTTTTGCACCCCGTAAAGGTTGGTGAAATGAGAAAAAAGAGAGAATCCCGCCGTCCTGCGGCTTGGGTATCGGCCATTCCGCTTGTGGTGCTGGTGGGCATGCTTGCCCTGGTGATAAGGTGTTTCGGCAGCGATGCCATTGTCGGCGGCAGCCAGATGGCGCTGCTTTCGGCCGCATCGGTCTGCGTGATGATCTCAATCGGCATATACGGTTACAGCTGGCAGCGGCTCGAAGAGGCAATACTCGACAACATACATACCTCGGCATCGAGCATAATCATTCTGCTGCTTATCGGGGCCATCGCCGGTACATGGATGGTCAGCGGCATAGTCCCGACGCTGATATGCTACGGACTGAAGATACTCCACCCGTCGATATTCCTGCTGGCCACATGCGTGATATGCGCACTCGTCTCGCTCGTTACGGGCAGTTCGTGGACCACCATAGCCACTATCGGCGTGGCGCTTATGGGTATAGGGCGTGCGCTGGGGTTTGCCGACGGCTGGATTGCCGGTGCCATTATCTCGGGTGCCTATTTCGGTGACAAGGTGTCGATGCTGTCGGACACAACCGTGCTGGCCTCCTCGACAGTCAAGGTGCCGATATTCACACATATAAAGTACATGCTTCTCACGACGGTGCCGTCGATGGTTGTCGCCCTGATCGTCTTTGCCATTGCCGGTGTGGTGGCCACCCCTTCGGAGGCGTCGCAGGCCGCCGAGGTCTCCGATTCGCTGCGTGAGACATTCCATATTACACCGTGGCTGTTGTTGGTGCCCGTGCTGACTGGTGTGCTTATCGCACGCCGGCTGCCGGCCATCGTTACGCTTTTCGCATCGTGCGTAATGGCATGTGTGGCTGCCGTGTTCGCACAGCCCGATCTGCTGGCCGAGATCGCGGGAGTATCATCGCTCGACTTTATGTCGGGGTTCAGGAGCGTGCTTCTGAGCTGCTACGGCCCCACGTCGATCGATACCGGCTCGCCGGAACTCAATGACCTCGTGGCCACGCGCGGAATGGGCGGCATGCTCGATACAATCTGGCTTATCGTATGCGCCATGTGCTTCGGCGGCGTGATGACGGGCAGCGGCATGCTTGCGTCTATTACGGACATATTCCTGCGGTGCGTACACCGTGTCGGTTCGGTCGTTGCGTCGACCGTCGGCGCCGGCATATTCTTCAATATATGTACGGCCGACCAGTATATATCGATAATCCTTACGGGCAACCTCTTCAAGGACCTTTACCACAGGCGCGGCCTCGAAGCCCGGCTGCTGAGCCGCTCGGTCGAGGATTCGGCTACGGTCTGTTCGGTGCTTATCCCGTGGAACTCGTGCGGAATGACGCAGGCTACGGTGCTGGGCGTGCCGACATTCGCATATCTGCCTTACTGCATATTCAATCTGGTAAGCCCGCTGATGTCGATAGTAATATCGTCGATCGGGTATCGGGTCGTACGTTCTGCCGGCGGCAATTCTCAACAATAGACGGCTATGTCGTCGGCGGTGATGCTTTCGCCGCTCAGGACTATCAGCCGCTCGATGACGTTGCGCAGTTCGCGTATGTTGCCGCTCCAGCGCATCTGTTTGAGGGCGTCGACCGCTTCGGGTGTTATCTCCTTTGCGGGTATGCCGTACTCCTCGCATATTTTCGATATGAAATACTCAACGAGCAGCGGTATGTCATCGGCATGGTCGCGCAGTGCCGGTACCTTGATTACGATGACGCCGATGCGGTGGTAGAGATCCTCGCGGAAGTTGCCTTTGGCTATTTCGTCGCGCAGGTTCTTGTTGGTGGCGGCCACCACGCGTACGTCCACGTCGATATCCCTGTCGCTGCCCACGCGGCTTATGCGGCTCTCCTGCAGGGCACGCAGCACCTTGGCCTGTGCCGACAGCGACATGTCGCCGATCTCGTCCATGAACAGCGTGCCGCCGTTGGCCTGCTCGAATTTTCCCTTGCGTTGTTTTATGGCCGATGTAAATGCCCCTTTCTCATGACCGAAGAGTTCGCTTTCGATCAGCTCCGACGGTATGGCCGCACAATTCACCTCGACGAACGGGGCACCGCATCGGTGGCTCTTCTCATGCAGCCACCGGGCGACCAGCTCCTTGCCCGTCCCGTTCTCGCCGGTTATGAGGACGCGCGCCTCGGACTGTGCGACCTTGTCGATGAGGTTGCGGACGTGCTGCATCTCGGCCGACTGCCCGATTATCGGCTCCACCGTGTTGGCTGCGTGGCGGCGGGCTCGTGTGGTGTGCGGCTTTGGCTGGCTTTCCGTGTCGTCTGCCCCGACGGTCGTCCGCAGCGTCCTGAGCAGGCGGTTCATGTCTATCGGTTTGGTGAGGAAATCCCTGGCCCCGCTGCGTACGGCATTGACGGCCGAGGCTATGTCGTTGTCGGAGGATATTACTATGAACGGTATCCCGGCGTCGGGTACATGCATCGAGCTGTCCGAAAGAATGACGTCGAACGGAATGGTTTCGCACATCTTCGAGGCCGTAGCCTCATCTTCGGCCGCCTCGGTGGAAAAACCTTCGAACTCCAGTCGCTCGCGCAGGGTGTTTCGCATACTTTTTGATTGGTCCAAAATTAAAACCTTTGCCATAGTTGTATTTGAAGAAAATTTGTATACTTTTGCATCAAAGTTAATAACTTTCCCTTCCGTCGGATACCTTGGACAACAGTGCCGAAAATCGTAAAACGCTTCATTACAATGTCCGAAAAAGCCTATTGCGTGAGCCCTTAGGCCATCTGATACGGACCGAATGAGACAACGGGTGCGGTACATCTGCCGTTTGCGGAATATAGGATAATGTATGAGAAAGAACTATAACTACACGAGGAACAAGTTGTGGTTGCCCGAATACGGCCGCCATATACAGGAGATGGTCGATTCGCTTCTGGAGATCGAGGACCGTCAGGAGCGTACGCGCCAGGCCAAGGCCGTGATTGCCGTAATGGGCAATCTCAACCCGCTGTTGCGTGACACCGCCGACTTCACGCACAAGCTTTGGGACCACCTTATCATAATGTCTGATTTCAAGCTTGATGTGGATTCGCCCTATCCGCTGCCTTCGCGTCAGGATCTGACTGTCAAACCGCGCCATATGGCATATCCGCAGAGTTTCATCACGCACAAGCATTACGGCAAGTATGTGGCACGCATGCTCCGCAGCCTGTCCGAAGCCAGGAATCCTGAGTCCGTGTCGCGTGCCGTCGACAACATTGCCCGGTACATGCGGACCAAGAGTTATGAGTTCAACCAGGAACACCCCAACAATGAGGTGATCATAAAAGACATACGCAAGATGTCCGGAGATGCCATTACAATAGACGAAGTTGCATTGAATAATCTCCGAAGTGACTATAAACAGCACTTTTCCGCACGTCCCCAGAACAACCGGCCGAACAACAATCGCAAACCGGCCCAGAAAAACGGCAAAAACCAGCAGCAGCGTGCCCAGCACAATGCCCGTCCCGTCAAAAATGCGGCAAAACACAATTCCGCGAAGTAATTTGTCGTTTTTTAGGAGGATTGAGTATATTTGTAAACCAAAACGTTATTTATGAAGAAGATTCTTTTGGCGTTCGTGTTTGCTGCGGCCGTGTTGTGCGGTTGCAAATCGACGAAAGTCAGAATATCGGGACGCCTGCTCGGGTTGAACGGGCGTCAGGTCTACCTCGAACAGATTTCCGGCGGCAAGGGTCGGATCATTGATTCAGTGCAGCTCGACGATGCTGGCGCATATCGCTTTCAGGTTGAGGACGTAGGCAGTACGCCGTCGCTCTATAACATCGTATGCAACGGCGAACGTGTGCCTTTGCTTCTTGTCGGAGGCGACAAGGTTACGGTCAATACCGTAGGCAGCCTGGTGCGCAACTATACGGTTTCCGGGTCCGAGGAGTCGGAGCTGTTGCGCGAGTTCAACAAGATATTCATCGAGGGTATGGAGCGGCTTGGCAGTATTCTCGAAGGATTCTCCGGTCCGCGTGCCATAACCGAGGAGGACCGCGAGGCTCTGATGACCGAGTATTCCAAGGAGTATCGCCGCGTAAAGCAGGCACAGATAAGTTTCATACTCTCGCACCAGAACAACATAGCTGCCATATATGCGCTTTATCAGCGCTTCCCCGGCGAAAAGTATCTCTACGACAGCAAGAACGACATAATCTACTACCGTGTCGTGGCCGACGCTATCGAGAAGAGCTATCCGGACTCTCCGTTCCTGCCGATGCTGAGGTCGGAGATAGCGCGCATGGACGCCCGCCGCACCCTTATGTCGCGTATTTCAGAGGAGGATTTCCCCGACATATCGCTGCCTGACATGTACGGCACGGAGCAGCGCCTTTCGGACCTCAAGGGCAAGACTTTCCTGTTGATGTTCTGGTCGGCCGAGGCCGGTAACGCCAACTCCATAAATGCCGATCTGAAGCATATCTATGACCGGTTTGCCGACAAGGGTTTCGAAATATACCAGGTCGGAATAGATACGTCGAAGGCACTGTGGGTAAATACCGTTCAGGAGCAGCACCTGCCGTGGATCTCGGTGTGCGACCTGCGCGGAGCCAACTCTCCGGTGCTCGGCGTGTATAATGTCAGCGAACTTCCCGCGTCGTATCTGATAGATACCAACGGCAATATCGTAGCCAAGAATATCTACGGTGAGCAGCTTGCTGCGGCGCTGACGGAACTTGTGAAATAGCCAATGTATTACTTCGCATCGGACATACACCTCGGTGCCGGGGACGAAGCGACAGCCCGGAGGATCGAGGCGCGTTTCGTCGGCTGGCTCGATTCGGTCTCCCGCGATGCCGATGCGGTTTTCCTGTTGGGCGACCTTTTCGATTTCTGGTTCGAATACGGCAAGGTCGTGCCCAAGGGTTTTGTGCGCACGCTTGCAAAACTGGCCGAACTAACGTCCCGTGGTGTACGTGTCGTGTTTTTCACGGGCAACCATGACATGTGGGTCGGCGACTACCTGCATAAGGAGTGCGGTGTCGAGGTCCATACGTCACCGAAATTCATGGAGCTGGCGGGCCGTCAGGTGTTCCTGGCGCACGGCGACAATATCAGGGTCGATGATCAGCCCATGCTCAAGCTCATGAATACGGTTTTCCGTTCGAAGGTGCTGCGCTTCCTCTTCTCGTGGCTCGTGCACCCCGACCTTGCGTTGCGTTTCGGACAGTGGTGGAGCGGCCATTCGCGCAAGTCGCACGGGGCTGTCATCGAACGTTCGATGCTCGACCCGTTGGTCGGATATGCCGACGAGTTGGCGGCTTCACGCCATCTGGACTGCTGTATTTTCGGGCATATGCACCTCGCGGCCGATATAGATACCGGACATACGCGTGTCATATTCCTCGGCGAGTGGGAAACGGCCCCCGCATATGCCGTTATGGACGATAACGGAGAGTTGACACTCAAATATCTGAAAACGGAATGAAACAATATCTCGACCTGTTGCGCAAAATCAAGACCGAAGGCGTCGTTAAGGGCGACCGTACGGGTACCGGTACCAAAAGCATCTTCGGTTACCAGATGCGTTTCGACCTCGGCGAGGGTTTCCCCCTGCTGACGACCAAAAAGGTATTCCTGCGCGGCATAATCCATGAACTGCTGTGGTTCCTGGCGGGCGACACCAATATAAAATACCTTGTCGACAACGGCGTACACATATGGGACAACGATGCCTACCGCTATTACAACGAGTTGTGCGTTGCCCACGGCGTACTGCCCGTCGGCCGTGAGGACTTCCTTGCGGCAGCCGGTGTCGAGTCTCCGATCGAGGGGTACCGCTTCGGAGATCTGAACCATGTCTACGGCTACCAGTGGCGTTCGTGGCCGCGTCCCGACGGCGGGGCTATTGACCAGATATCGCAGGTTATCGATACCATACGCCGCAATCCCGACTCGCGCCGCATGATCGTATCGGCGTGGAACGTGGCCGAGGTCGAGGATATGGCTCTGCCTCCGTGCCATGTGCTGTTCCAGTTCTATGTGGCCGGCGGGCGTCTGTCGTGCCAACTGTACCAGCGCAGTGCCGATACGTTCCTCGGTGTCCCGTTCAACATCGCCTCGTATGCGTTGCTGACGATGATGATAGCGCAGGTTTGCGACCTGCAGCCCGGTGAGTTCGTCCACACGCTGGGTGATACGCACCTCTATCTGAACCATCTCGAGCAGGTCGACGAACAGCTCTCGCGCGAACCGCGGCCGCTGCCGACCATGCGCCTGAATCCGTCGGTGCGCTCGGTCTTCGACTTCCGTTACGACGACTTCACGCTCGAAGGCTATGACCCGTGGCCTGCAATCAAGGCGCCGATGTCGTTCTGACAGAATAAAACCAAGATGCCGGATCTCAGATCCGGCATCTTTTTTCTTGAAAAATCGGCCGGCAGTACTTAAATTTGCCGGAAACAAGAGAGAGACATGGTAAGTGTAATCGTGGCCGTGGCTGAAAACGGCGTTATAGGGGACCGCAACGCGTTGTTGTGGCACATAAGCGAAGATCTGCGTCATTTCAAGAGCGTGACTACGGGACACCCGGTCGTCATGGGCCGCAAGACTTTCGAGTCGCTCGGCCGGCCGCTCCCGAACCGTGTGAATGTGGTCATTTCGCGGCAGGATATCGCAATCGACGATTGCCGTGTCGTCCACTCGCTCGACGAGGCGCTGGTCCTGTTTCCGGCCGATGAGGAGACCTTCGTCATCGGCGGTGCGCAGATATATGCACAGGCAATGCCTCGGGCCGACCGCTTCTACCTTACGCGCGTGCATCATGCCTATGAAGGCGATACGTCGTTCCCGCAGTGGGACGTGCGCGAATGGCGCCTGATCTCGTCCGTACATTTCGACCGCGGCGAGAAATATCCCTATCCTTTCGACATCGAGTGTTACGAACGTATCCGGTAGGGTTGAACGGCGTATGCCGACAACTTCCCGTAACCGGCAGCCGTCTTTTCATGGTTCCGTATTCTCTACGGCTCCATGTCACAGCTCGTTTATCATTGCGAGAATTATTGTTATTTTACCGGTTTCGTCATAATAAAAGCAAGTCTGTAACCCTTCGATATGTGTGTCCGGATACCACATCGTCAAACCGTTTTTGACATTTTCCAACGTTCCTCCCAATTCTGCCAACTTTGAGATATTGTCTCCGACGCGAATTTTGTCGTTGAACGCGAAACGTGGCGTGTACAATCGGATACTGTACAGTTCTCCTTCGACCCACTCTACATAATAGTCCCCGAAATAAAACAGATATGTGTTGGGGCTCTCATTGAACGGTTGCGGCGGCACGATCGAGTCCGGCCGCTCACCTATAGCCTCGAATATCTGCTCCTGCGTATCGTACATACGGCATACTACAAGGTTGTTCACCCTCATTGTCTGCTCCTGCGCGACG
>DXGW01000213.1 GCA_019113665.1 Candidatus Alistipes excrementipullorum | reverse complement strand
TCCCGGTCTCGGCATTACCCGTATCCGGTGCGATGGGTATAATCTCAGCCTGCCGTAAGGCAAGCACCCCTTTCTGATTTCGGGCGCAAATATAGCAAAAGGAGGGCGCAGTGCCAAATGAAAACCGAAGTTTTCGGGTTTGGCCTGCGCCCTTGTGCGTCAGGAGTCTCCTGTGCCGGGTTTTTGCGTGAGACTATTCCTGGAGGAACTCCTTCGATACGATGACCTTTATTGCGCGGTGCAGTATGCCGAATTCGAGCGGGGTTGTTCCGAGCAGTTCGCCGTCGACCTCCAGCAGCATGTCGGGCGACGAGGTTACCGTTATGCGGCTTCCCTGCACATGCTGGACGTGCCCGATCTGGTATATTTCGCCGTTGAAGAGTTTGCGCAGGCGGAATATTATGTGCCACCAGTGGAGCGGGCGTATGAGCGTCAGGTCGAGCAGGCCGTCGTCGGCGACGGCCGCGGGGAGCTGGAGTATTCCGCTTCCGTTGTACTTGCAGATGCCGACGGCCATGCTGAAGAGCAGGTCGTTGTAGACGAGCTTGTCATCGACATAGACCTTCACGCCCGTCGACTTGTAGGTGAAGAACGACCGTATGATACTCAGCGGATAGAGCCATCGTCCGGTACGTCCTTTTGCCTTTAGGTGGTTGAACCTGCGTATGACGAAGGCGTCGAAACCCGATCCGGCGACATTGGCGACATACCTTTTCTGCTTGTATTGCGACTCTTCGTAAGTCACCTCGCCGACGTCCTGCAGGAACGACTTGCCCTCGCGTATGGCCCTGATTGCTTCGGAGTAACGCGTTGGTATTCCGAACATTCGTATCCAGTCGTTTCCGGTGCCGACCGATATTACGGCGAGCAGCACTTCGTCGGGGCGCACGGACTTCTGAATGAAGAGTCCGTTCACCACCTCGTGCAGTGTACCGTCGCCGCCGATCACGATGATCTTGCGGTATCCCTTGTTCACGGCGGTAACCGTGAGTTCGACCGCATGGTACTTGTGTTCGGTGAATACGGGGTCGCTGGGAATGCTGTTGTCGCGCAGCAGTTTCGATATCTGCGGGAAGTCTTCGAGACCCCGTCCCGTACCGGCGACGGGGTTCACGATGACGAACCAGCGTTGGCTTATTGGCAGTCGTTCCACTTTGTCACTTCTTTTCGGGTGCGTTCTTGAGCGTATCGGTCAGGAAGTTGTAGAAACGCTCCACCGATGCGATCTCGACCTTCTCGTCAGGCGAGTGCGGGTAGCATATCGTAGGGCCGAACGATATCATGTCGAGCGACGGGTATGTGCCGCCGATTATGCCGCATTCGAGACCGGCGTGTATGGCCGTTACTGCGGGCAGTTTGCCGAACAGGGCCTTGTACGACTCCTTCATTGCGTGGAGTATGGGCGACGACATGTCGGGATTCCAGCCGTCGTAGCTTCCCGTAAGTTCGACCTTTGCGCCGGCGAGTTCGAATACGCCCTTTATGGCTTCGCCGAGGGCTGCCTTCTCGCTGTTTACCGAGCTGCGGAGCAGACACTGGAGCTTTATGCAGCTGCCGTCCGACACCACGCGTGCGAGGTTGGCCGATGTCTGCACGAGACCCTCCATCGCCGTCGACATGCGGATTACGCCGTCGGGGGCGCCGACAACGGCGCGGGTCAGGTTCATGGCTACCGTGTCGGGAATGATCCGTTCCGGGGCGTCGCATTTCACAGCCTTGACCGATATGCTCTCCTCGATGCCTGCAAATTCGGCTGTCACGGTCTTTTCGTATGCTGCCACCTCTTCGGCGAATGCGGCGGCGTCCTTGACCAACAGTGTGGCCGAAGCCTCGCGCGGAATGGCGTTGCGCAGGCCTCCTCCGTCGACCGAAGCGAGGTGGAACGGCTGTGCGGTGTGCAGCAGCAGGCGGAACAGCAGTCTGTTGGCGTTGGCGCGCTGGCAGCCTATCTGTATTCCCGAGTGTCCGCCCTTGAGACCCTTGACCGTGAGGTTCACGGCCTCGAAACCTGCGGGAGCGGCTTCGGCTTCGTATTCTATTGTCATGTTTGCATCGAGGCCTCCGGCGCAGCCCACGTAGAGTTCGCCTTCGGTTTCGGAGTCGAGGTTCAGCAGTATCTCGCCCTTGAGCAATCCGGGTTTCAGACCGAATGCACCGTCCATTCCGGTCTCCTCGGTGGCGGTGAAGAGGGCTTCGATGTCGCCGTGGGGCAGCGATTCGTCCTCAAGTACGGCGAGTATCGCCGCAACGCCTATGCCGTCATCGGCACCGAGCGTCGTGCCGTTGGCCGTAACCCACTCGCCGTCGATGTATGCCTCGATGGGGTCGGTGGTGAAGTCGAAGACCTTGTCGTTGTTCTTCTGGGGCACCATGTCGAGGTGTGCCTGCATGATTATGCCCTTGCGGTTCTCCATGCCGGGTGTCGCCGCCTTGCGTATGTAGACGTTGCAGGCCTCGTCGACCCTGCACTCCAGTCCGTGAGCCGCCGCGAAGTCCACGATGTACTGGCGTATCTTCTCCTCGTGGTACGAGGGGCGGGGTATTTGCGTTATTTCGCTGAAGTGCTTCCACACCAGCGCTGGTGACAGTGATTTCAGGTTCTTGTCCATAAATATCGTGTTTTTAGTCGTTGTTTTCCTTGTCGGGGGACTTCACTCCCGTCCCGTCGGCGTCTCTGTCGAATGCATCGACGATATGCTTCACCAGCTCGTGCCGCACGATGTCGCGCTTGTCGAACTCGACGAATCCGATGCCCCTGATGCCCTCGACGATCTTCATCGCGCGGGTGAGTCCGCTGTCGTTGCGGCGCGGGAGGTCTATCTGTGTGACGTCGCCCGTGACGATGAACTTGGCGTTGCGGCCCATGCGCGTGAGGAACATCTTGATCTGCGAGATCGTCGTGTTCTGCGCCTCGTCGAGTATGACGAACGCGTTGTCGAGCGTACGTCCCCTCATGTATGCCAGCGGCGCTATCTGCACGGTCCCGTCCTCCATGTATTTCTGCAGTTTGAGGGGCGGTATCATGTCGTTGAGGGCGTCGTAAAGCGGCTGGAGGTACGGGTCGAGCTTATCCTTGAGGTCGCCGGGGAGGAATCCCAGCTTTTCGCCCGCCTCGACGGCAGGGCGAGTCAGGATCACACGCTTGACCTGCTTGTCGCGCAGTGCGCGCACGGCCAGCGCTATGGCCGTATATGTCTTTCCCGAACCGGCGGGTCCTGTCGCGAAGAGCAGGTCGCACGAGTCGTAGAGTTCGACCAGCCGCTGCTGGTTGACCGTACGTGCGCGGATTATCGCCCCGTTGTTGCCGTAGACTATCACGTTGTTGTCGGCGGGCTGTTCCTCGCGCGAGAATCCGCGGCTGAACGATTGGGCCACCACCTCGCGCGAGATGTGTCCGTAACGGTTGTAGTATGCGATCAGCCCCTTCATCTTGTGTTCGAAGTCGTCGATGTCGGCCTGACTGCCGAGCACCCGGAGCGTCGAGCCGCGGGCTATGATCTTGAGTTTCGGGTGCAGTGCCTTTATCTGTTCGATGTATGCGTCGTTCACGCCGTAGAGTTCACGCGTGTCGACGCCCTCGATTATTATTTCTCTGTCGGTTTGGCTCATTTCGTCAAAACAAATAACCTATTTTAAGCGATACGGTATATAATTTCGACCGGAAATCGGCTTTTTCGAAGTTGTTCAGCGTGGTGCTGAACTGTCCCGTGAATCGAGCGTCCACGAGCAGGTGCTGCGCTATGCAGACCGAGGCTCCGACCGTATAGCAGAACGTCGGCCTGGTGTTTCCGAACATGGTCTTCACGCCGTCCGGGGCGATGTAGCTGCTGTTGTTCATGAGCGTGATGACGGGTCCGGCGTTGATTCTCACGGGGTCGAGCACGCGCAGCGACAACAGCACCGGGAACTCCACTGCATGCGACTTCACCCTGATCTTGCCGTCGACGCCGTCCGCCTGCATGTCGATCGTGGTGTGGCTGTAGTAGATTTCGGGCTGCAGGGCCAGCCAGTCGCCGAACCGCAGGGCCATATGCACGCCGGCCTCGTATCCCAGTCTCGGCGAAGCCTTCATCGAGGCCTCCTGCCCGAAGAGTCTGATTCCGGTGTAGTGCGCTCCGGCGGTTATTCCCCATTCGGTCCTGAGGTTTCGTCTGTGGGGCTTCCGCCCGAGGTCGGCGAAGTCGTCGTCGTACCCTGCGGCGAGAGCCCGGACCGAGACGGCCAGTGCCAGTATTGTCGTAAAAAGTCGTCCAGTCATGTCGTATAACAATCTTCAAAGTTAGTGATTTTTCCAAAAATCATACATCATCGTCGGCTTTTATTTGCCAAAATAGCGTATCTTTGCTGCGACGTTTAACGGAACGGACTGAAAATTGTGTCCTTGCGGCGCTGTTTGCGGTCCATTTTATTACAGATAACGCATATGAGTCTTGTAGCAATAGTCGGCCGCCCCAACGTGGGCAAGAGCACGCTGTTCAACCGTCTGGTGGGGCAGCGCCAGGCCATTGTGGATTCCACGGCCGGAACCACGCGCGACCGCCATTACGGCAAAACGGACTGGAACGGACGTGAGTTTTCGGTCATAGACACGGGCGGATATTCGGTCAACAGCGACGATATTTTCGAGGACGAGATACGCCGTCAGGTACTGCTGGCCATAGACGAGGCCGACGTGATACTGTTTCTCGTCGAGGTGAATACGGGAGTCACGGACCTCGACATGATGATGGCCGACATTCTGCGCCGGTCGTCGAAGAAGGTGATACTTGTCTGCAACAAGGTCGACAACTACGACCTGATCTACTCGTCCCACGAGTTCTATTCGCTGGGGCTCGGCGACCCGTTCTGCATCAGTTCGATGTCGGGCAGCGGCACGGGCGACCTGATGGACGAGATACTCAAGGCTCTGCCGGAGGATTGCGCCGCCGAATATGCCGAGGACCTTCCGCGCATTACGATCGTGGGGCGCCCCAACGTCGGCAAGTCGTCGCTGACCAACGCGCTGCTCGGCGAGGAGCGCAACATCGTGACGTCGATAGCCGGCACCACGCGTGACTCGATACACACGCGCTACAACAAGTTCGGCATGGATTTCTATCTGGTCGACACGGCGGGCATGCGCAAGAAGGGCAAGGTTACCGAGGATCTGGAGTTCTATTCGGTGATGCGCTCGATACGAGCCATTGAGAATTCCGACGTGTGTATCCTGATGCTCGACGCCTCGCAGGGCATCGAGTCGCAGGACCTGAACATACACAACCTCATAGTCCGCAACCGCAAGGGCTGCGTTATAGTGGTCAACAAGTGGGACCTTGTCGAGAAGGGCAACAATACGATGAAGGAGTGGCGCGAGTTCCTGTCGAAGAAACTCGCTCCGTTCGACGACATACCGCTGATATTCACCTCGGTGATCAACAAGCAGCGTATCATGGAGGTTCTGCAGACGGCCCTGCGCGTGTACGAGTCGCGCCGCCGCCGCATATCGACCTCCGAGCTCAACGACTATATCCTGCCGATCATCGAGGAGACGCCTCCACCGTCGACCAAGGGCAAGTACATACGCATAAAGTATGCTACGCAGCTTCCGACGCCGACGCCGCAGTTTGCCTTTTTCGTGAACCTGCCGCAGTATATCAGGGAGCCTTACCGCCGCTTCCTCGAAAACAAGATACGCGAACAGTGGGACTTCTCGGGAGTGCCCATGCAGATATATTTCCGTCAGAAATAGGTCTCAGAACATTCATTACAGGGCGGACTCCGAAAACGGGGTCCGCTTTTTTTGTCCTTGCCGTACCGCCGGCGCCGGCTTGCGGCGCCTGTGTCTCCGCAATGGTGCATAAAGTCCTTTTTATCTGCGCCGACACACCGTACGGCTCACTTTTTTATTGCCGTTTCATAAAAAATATTTAACTTTGAAAGTTGAACATGTTTTTGCGAAATTATGGATTTTGACAAGATAAGCAACGATCTGCACGAGGTCGGGCAGCTGCTCGACGGCTGGAAGAGTTCGGGTGCCGTCGACGCGCTCGAACTGGATCTTGCACTCGAACGGTTGCGTTCCGCATATTCGGCCCTGCGCTTTGCGGAATCAGTCCCGGTCTCCTCGCACGTGGAGCCCGAACCGGCGGCGGAAGAGGAGCCTGCGGTTTCTGCCGGCGTGGAGATCAGTCTCGATGATGTTTTCGAGAATATTCCGGCTTCTGACGATATTCTTGCCGGGGTGGCCGGCACCGGATCCGAAGGGCTGAATGCCGGTGGCGGTGTTGAGACTACGTCTGTTGAGGCTCCGTCTGCGGACCATAGTCCCGCGCCTGAGGAACAGACGGCTGCGATGCCCGGGCCTGAAGCGGAGACGATGATTGTACCCGCGACAGAGCCTGCTCCTGCGACGGATACGACCGTCGGACAGGACCATGTTGATACTCCGGCACCTGAGACCGAAGCCGCCCCCGCACCGGAAATTGCGGAAGAGCCCGCTGCTCAGAATACGGAACCGGCACGCGAACAGGCTTCCGCAGAGGAGCCGGCTCCTGTTGCGGAAACTCTTCCGGCACAGGAATCCGTCCCTGCAGCGGATACTGCACACGTGAACAGTACGGAAGGAGACAGCCATGCGCATGATACCTTTTCCGGCAGACGCCGCCTGTCGGGATCCGGATCGCTGTTCGGCGATGACGAGATAATCATCAGCCGTTCGCCGCGGCGCGTGGTGATGATGTCGCTTTATGACGATGAACCGTCCGAACCCGAACGTCCGGCATACCGTGCCGCTGCACCTGCGGTCTCCTCGCCTGCGGAGCCCGACAGCCTGACCGAACCTGCTCCTGCCGCCACGATGCCCGGGAGTCCCGTGTCCGCCGAAAGAGAGTCCGAGACGCAGCCAGTTAATGAAACGGTGCCCGAAATGCCCGAAATGCCCGAAATGCCCGAAACGCCCGAAACGCCCGAAACGGCTTCGACGCAGCCGACCGACAATGCTGCCGCAGCGGAAGGTGAATCCGCAGTTCGTGACGCACAGCCTGACGGCGGCGATGCCGATACCGATACGGCTGCTCCCGCACCCGATACTTCCGTTCCGGCGTCCGATCCTGTCAAGGCGGAACCGGACAACGCAGGTCTCCGTCCCTATTCGGTTCCGAGCATCGACATTGCAGCGGCGCTGCACGAGGGCGAACCTGTTCTGGGCGAGGTTATAAACAACGATGTCCGCACCGTTGCCGACACCATATCGCCCGTGCGCAACGTTGCCTCGGAGATAGCCCGCAAGGAGCGTATCGACGACATAGCCGGGGCGTTGGGCGTCAACGACCGCTATCTTCTCATACGTGACCTTTTCAAGGGAGATGCCGTCGCATACGAGGCTGCCATTGCCAGACTCAACGGATTCGACAACCTCGACGACTGCATGATATACATAGTCGAGACTTACGACTGGAATCCCAATTCCGACGGGGCGAAGCTGTTGATGGACCTTATCGAACGCAAATACAGTTGACATGCCCAAGTTGTATATAGTGCCTACGCCGATAGGCAATCTGGGGGACATAACGCTGCGGGCCGTCGAGGTTCTGCGGGAGGTTGATTTCATACTGGCCGAGGATACGCGCACGACATCGGTCCTGCTCAAGCATCTGGGCATAGAGAAGAGGCTCTATTCCCACCACAAGTTCAACGAGCATGCCACCGTCCGCATGGTCGCCGAGGCGATAGGTGCGGGCCATACCGTTGCGCTCGTGTCCGATGCCGGCACGCCGGGTATTTCGGATCCGGGATTCCTGCTTGTTCGCACATGCGTCGAGGCGGGCATCGAGGTCGAGACCCTGCCCGGGGCGACGGCATGCATACCGGCGCTTGTCCAGAGCGGTTTCCCGTGTGACCGGTTCTGTTTCGAGGGGTTCCTGCCGCAGAAGAAGGGGCGCAGCAAGCGCCTGCAGGAGCTTCGCGACGAGGAGCGGACCATGATTTTCTATGAATCGCCGTACCGTGTGGTCAAGTGTCTCGAACAGTTCGCCGAGGTATTCGGCGGCGATCGCGAGGTATCGGTCACACGCGAGATTTCCAAGAAATTCGAACAGACCGTCCGGTCGACGGTTTCGGAGGCGGCCGAATATTTCCGCGGGCACGAGCCCAAGGGCGAATTTGTTATTGTACTGGCCGGCCGGCCCAAACGCAACAGGAGAGAGAAGGAAGATGAGGAGCAGCAGTGATAATGTACGTCTGACGTTCTGGCAGCGTGTCGGTCTTGAAGCCATGTGGCTCATGTGCCGGTTGGTTTCGCTGTTGCCGCACTGGTTCCAGTATTACGTCGTCCAGGAGGTTATCTGTTTCGTGTTGTACCGGTGCCTGCGTTACCGTTACCGCTGTATCACGTCGAACCTGCGCAATTCGTTCCCGGACAAGAGCGACGTGGAGATTGCGCGCATACGCCGCCGGTTCTACGACACCCTGTCGGAGATGATGGTCAACACTATCGTCATGGCCCGCATGAGTGACGAGGAGTGCCGCCGCCGCATGAATTTCGTCAATACCGACGAGGTCCTTCCGCTGATAGCCGACCGCAACTGCATAACGCTGACGTCGCATCTGGGTTGCTGGGAGTACTACGGTTTCTGGGGCATGTGGCTTCCCGACCATGTGCTTGTGGCGGTTTACCACAAGATCAGCAACGTCATTGTCGACGAACTCTACAAGCGCCTGCGCGACCATACGATGGAGTTGCCCGTTCCGGCTCACGATGCGCTGCGTTTCTTCATACGGAACATCGACGGATACGAGGGTCACAGGCTGGTGCTGGGGCTTATATCGGACCAGAATCCGCCGCGGCTGCCCGACAGCCACTGGTTCCGTTTCCTGAATCAGGATACGATCTTCTTCGAGGGGGGCGAGCAGCTTGCCGTGAAGTACGGTCTGCCCGTGTTTTACGTGACGCAGCGCCGTGTGCGCCGCGGATACTACGAGGCGCACCTTGAACTCATATACGACGGACAGGAGCATGTCGAACAGCACGAGATTACGGAGCGCTATGTCCGCCGGCTCGAAAAGGACATAAACGAACAGCCCGAGATGTGGATGTGGTCGCACAACAGGTGGAAACACCGTCCCGACCGCCCGTACCGTCCCGTCGTGCGGTCCAACGAAAACTGATCGAACCATGACGTCTGCGGCAGTTGTCATACTCAACTGGAACGGAACGGAGCATCTGCGCCGGTTTCTGCCGAGCGTTGTGCGCACTACGCCGGCGTGGGCCGAGGTTGTCGTTGCCGACAACGGCTCGACGGACGGTTCCGTGGAGATGCTCGGCAGGGAGTTTCCCGAAGTCCGGGTCGTGCGACTCGACCGCAATTACGGTTTTGCCGGGGGATACAACCGGGCCATAGCGCAGGTCGAGGCCGACTACTGCGTCCTGCTCAACTCCGACGTGGAGACGACGGAAGGGTGGCTCGAACCGCTTGTCGGCCGCCTCGACGCCGATCCGACGGTTGCGGCCGTTGCGCCCAAGCTGCTCTCGTACATGCAGCGCGACATGTTCGAGTATGCCGGGGCCTCGGGTGGCTTCATCGACTACCTCGGTTATCCATTCTGCCGCGGGCGCATACTGAAGCACCTCGAACAGGACCGCGGCCAGTACGACGACCGCCGGCGCGTCTTCTGGGCGAGCGGTGCGGCCATGTGCTGCCGGCGCGATGTTTTCATGCGCCTGGGCGGGTTCGCTTCCGAGTTTTTCGCCCACATGGAGGAGATAGATCTCTGCTGGCGCATGCAGATAGCCGGATATTCGGTCGAGGTCGAGCCTCGGAGCCGTGTCTACCACCTTGGTGGCGGCACCCTTGCGACCGACTCGCCGAACAAGATATTCTACAACCACCGCAACAACCTGGCGATGCTGTACCGTTGCGCCACTTCCGGACAGCGGGCCGTCGTGGCGGTATTGCGGCCGCTGCTCGATGCCGTTGCGGCGTTGAGTTATCTGGCCGAGGGCAATGCCCGCGGCGCGTGGGCCGTATGCCGGGCGTATGCCGATTTCATACGCTGGCACGGGCGGCTGTCGTCGGAGCGCCGGCACATAAGGGGTACGGCTGTCGACAGGGCGTTGCCCGCGACGGTCTACCGCGGCTCGGTTGTTGTCAGATATATGGCAGGCAAACGTGAATTTGATAAAATGATGCAGTCATGAGAAAACTTGTAGTCATACCCACTTACAACGAGCGTGAGAATATCGGGGCAATGGTTGCCAAGGTGATGTCGCTCGAAGGCGATTTCGACATGCTCGTGGTCGACGATGCGTCGCCCGACGGTACTGCGGCCATCGTCCGCGACCTGCAGACGGAGTATCCCCGCCGGCTGTTCCTTGTCGAGAGGTGCGGCAAGCTGGGCCTCGGCACGGCCTACATCGCGGGGTTCAAATGGGCCTTGGGGCACGGATACGACTTCGTCTTCGAGATGGACTGCGACTTCTCGCACAATCCCGACGACCTGCTGCGCCTGAGCGCGGCGCTGGAGGAGGGTGCCGACGTTGTTGTCGGGTCGCGTTACGTCTCGGGCGTCAACGTTGTCAACTGGCCCTTGTCGCGCCTGCTGATGTCGTACTTCGCATCGAAGTATGTCCACATCGTCACGCGCATGCCGGTCAACGACGCCACGGCCGGATTCGTTGGCTACCGCCGCTCGGTGCTTGAGACCATCGACCTCGACCGTGTGCGCATGGTGGGCTACGGGTTCCAGATCGAGATGAAGTATACGGCCTGGAAACTGGGCTTCAGGATCCGCGAGCTCTCGATTATCTTCATCGACCGAGTCGTCGGGACGTCGAAGATGTCGGGCGGCATTTTCGGCGAGGCCTTCTTCGGGGTGCTGAAACTGCCCTTCAGGAAGATCAGGCCGCGCAGGCAGGAGTAACCGCAATGTGAAAGGGCCCGGCATCTGCCGGGCCCTTTCACGTGTCAGTACTGTTCCTTTTCGTTTGGGAAGTCGAGCGACTTGACGTCGTCGATGTATTGCGATACGGCACCTGTAATCACGGTGTCGAGGTCGGCGTACCGCCGCAGGAACCGCGGCGAGAAACCCTTGTTTATGCCCAGCATGTCGTGGATTACGAGCACCTGGCCGTCGCAGCCGGCACCGGCGCCGATGCCTATTGTCGGTATTCTCAGCTCCTGCGACACGCGGGTGGCGAGTGCTGCCGGAATCTTCTCGAGCACGCATGCGAAGCAGCCGGCCTCTTCGAGCAGGTGTGCGTCGCGGACGAGTTTGGCGGCTTCGACCTCCTCCTTTGCGCGGACGTTGTACGTTCCGAACTTGTGGATCGACTGTGGGGTCAGTCCGAGGTGTCCCATGATCGGTATTCCGGCCGTCAGTATGCGCTGCACCGATTCGAGTATCTCCTCGCCGCCCTCCATCTTGATGGCGTCGGCCTCGGTCTCCTTCATTATTCTCACGGCCGAGTCGAGGGCGACCTTCGAGTTGCCCTGATATGTTCCGAACGGGAGGTCGACCACTACAAGGGCCCGTTTTGTGGCCCTGACCACCGAGCGTGCGTGGTATATCATCTCGTCGAGCGTTATGGGGAGGGTTGTTTCGTAACCGGCCATAACGTTTGCCGCGGAGTCTCCTACGAGTATCACGTCGATACCTGTGGCATCGACGATTTTCGCCATCGAGTAGTCGTACGACGTCAGCATGGCTATTTTTTCGCCGCGTTGCTTCATCTCGGTGAGACGGAGCGTCGTAACGGCTCTTACCGTACTTTCAACAGACATTTCCTATCTTTTTAAGTTAAGTTAAACCGCGGCAAATTTAGGGCTTTAATCGAATTTGGCAAAATAAATCCCACAAAACGACTCCTCCCGACACGGCGACGTTGAGCGAATGCTTGGTTCCGGCCTGCGGTATCTCTATTGCCCCGTCGCACATGTCGACGACCTGCTGGTCGACGCCTTCGACCTCGTTTCCGAATACGAGGGCATATTTGCGCCCCGGTTCGGTGCGGAAGCTGCCGAGCATCGATGCACCCTCGACCTGCTCTATGGCGATGATGGTGTATCCTTCGCCGCGCAGGTGTTGCAGACATTCGGCCGTTGTCGCATAACGGCTCCATGCGACGCTCTCCTCGGCCCCGAGGGCTGTCTTGTGTATTTCGCGGTTCGGCGGTGTGGCGGTGATTCCGCACAGTGCCAGATGTTCGATTGCGAAGGCGTCGCCCGTGCGGAAGAACGAGCCGACGTTCTGTGCCGAGCGGACGTTGTCGAGCACGACCGTCACCGGAGTCTTCTCCATGCGTGCAAACTCCTCGACCGACGGACGATGCAGTTCTGCGTTGGTAATTTTTCTCATGGCTCCATGATTTTGCCGCAAAATTAAAACTATTAAAAATATTTTGCCTATTTTTGAGGCCCTAATCGGATATTTTGTGACGCAGATGGTTAAAAAGTTACTTGCCTGCATATTCATGACTGCACTGTGCGGGACGGTTGCGGCCCAGGAGCTCTTCTTCTCGGGCGAGGTGTCGACGCACTTCGACAATACGGAGTACACGGGCAGCGACTGCGGCACCTCGCGGACGATCTTTGCCGTCCGCATGACCCCGACGATAGGCTACCGCTGGAACGACCGCCATTCGGTCATTGTCGGCGCCGAACTGCTCAAGGACTTCGGTTCGAGCCGTTTTCTTGACGACGCCAACATGGTGGCCTACTACCGTTTCAAGAACGAGAAGTACGGTGCATACGCCGGAATATTCGAACGTAACAATCTCATCGGACGCTATTCGCGTGCCTTCTACAGCGACTCTACGCTCATCTACAATCCTCTGGTGCAGGGCATAGCGATGAACTACCGCGGCCGCAACTCGTTCGCCGAGTTCGCCATCGACTGGGAGGGGCTTTACTCTCCGCAGACGCGCGAGAAGTTCCGCATACTCTTCTCTGCGGGAGGGGGCTTCGCAAAGTACTTCGATGCAGGCGTGTCGTTCTCGATGCAGCACTACGCCAACCGTTCGACATTCATGAGCAACGTTGTGGACAACTTCCTGCTCAATCCCTATATCGGTGCCCGGTTCACGGCCTTTTTCGACTTCGACATACGTCTTGGCTACCTTCTGGGCATGCAGCGCGACCGCATGCTGGAGGAGGGTTGGAAACTGCCCATGGGCGGCGAGCTGAGCTTCCGCATGAGCCGCTGGGGTGTCTTCATATCGAACGACCTCTATGTCGGCGGGAACCTCATGCCGTTCTACGACCGCACGGGCAAGGACGGACTGGCCTACGCCGACGACCTCTATACGGGCGACCCGTTCTACGGCACCCCGCACAAGGTCTACAACCGCACGGGCATAGGTTACGAGCGGAGTTTCGCCAACGACAGTGTCTCGGTCCGTGCCGAGATGGTGCTGCAGTGTACGGGCGGGCGCGTCTATTACCAGCAGCTTGTCGGCATATCGGCCCGCATATGCCCGACGCTTTATGACAAACGCAATCACAAAAGGAATTGAAACATATGGCAACAGAAACCAATGAAACCAGGGAGAAGTCGTTGAACTTCCTCGAAGAGATCATCGAAGAGTCCATCGCCAGGGGCGAAACGCGTGTTCAGACCCGTTTCCCGCCCGAGCCGAACGGATACCTTCACATAGGCCATGCCAAGAGCATCTGCATCAACTTCGGCCTTGCGAAGAAGTACGGCGGCAAGTGCAACCTGCGTTTCGACGATACCAACCCCGTCAAGGAGGACGTCGAGTATGTCGACTCGATCAAGCGCGACATACACTGGCTCGGGTTCGACTGGGCCGTCGAGCGTTATGCGTCGGACTATTTCGACCAGCTTTACGAGTGGGCGATAGTCCTCATAAAGAAGGGCCTGGCCTATGTCGACGACCAGACGCAGGAGCAGATACGCGAGACCCGCGGTACGGTTTCGGAGCCGGGCAAGGAGTCTCCGTGGCGCAACCGCTCGGTCGAGGAGAACCTCGACCTGTTCGAGCGCATGCGTGCCGGTGAGTTTCCCGACGGTTCGAAGGTGCTGCGTGCGAAGATCGACATGGCTCACCCGAACATGCTCTTCCGCGACCCGATCATGTACCGCATAATCCACGCCGAGCACCACCGCACGGGCAACAAGTGGTGCATCTACCCGATGTACGACTACGCCCACGGCCAGAGCGACTCGATCGAGCGCATCACCCATTCGATCTGTACGCTCGAGTTCGACGTTCACCGTCCGCTGTACGACTGGTTCATACAGGCGCTCGACATATATCCCTCGCACCAGTACGAATTTGCGCGCCTGAACCTCACCTATACGATGATGTCGAAGCGCAACCTGCTCAAACTGGTTAACGAGGGGGTAGTCATGGGCTGGGACGACCCGCGCATGCCGACCATCTGCGCGTTGCGCCGCAAGGGCTATACGCCGGCATCGGTCCGTGCTTTCGCCGAGATGGTGGGAGTGGCCAAGCGCGACAACGTCATCGACCTGGGCAAGCTGGAGTATTGCGTCCGCGAGGACCTGAACCGCGTTGCCGAGCGCCGCATGGCGGTTCTCAACCCGCTCAAGGTCGTTATCACGAACTATCCCGAGGATAAGGTCGAGATGTTCCGCTGCGTGAACAATCCCGAGGACGAGGGCGCCGGTACGCGTGAAGTGCCGTTCTCGCGCGAGCTCTACATCGAGCGTGACGACTTCATGGAGAATCCTCCGAAGAAGTATTTCCGTCTGCAGCCGGGCGGCGAGGTTCGTCTGCGTTACTCCTACCTGATCAAGTGCGAGGAGGTTGTCAAGGACGCCGAGGGCAACATCGTCGAGTTGCGCTGCACGTACGACCCGCAGTCGGGTGAAGGTTCGTCGAGCGACGGCCGCCGCGTGAAGGGTGTTATCCACTGGGTATCGGCACGCCATGCAGTCGAGGCCGAAGTCCGTCTGTTCGACACGCTTTTCCGCACGGAGGACCCGAACGATACGTCGGAGGGCCAGACTTCGTGGGAGGACAACCTCAATCCGAACTCCATGGTCAAGATCAGGGCATGGCTCGAGCCGTCGTTGCGCGAGCAGCCCGTCGGCAAGACCGTCCAGTTCGAACGAGTGGGTTATTTCTGCCCCGATACCGATTCGACTCCCGAACATCTGGTGTTCAACCGTACGGTGACACTGAAGGATTCGTGGGCCAAGATCAACAAGTAGCACGCGTAACCCGTGTGCATGGGACGTTCGCCGCACGACTGCGGCGAACGTCTTTTTTATGCCCGGCGGGGGCCATGTGTGAAATTGTTGATAAAATATTGACAATATTCCATTGCGGGGCTATGCCATGCCGAAAATTATCCTTACTTTTGCGAGCAACAAAACCCGAAGTCCTATGTCATTTATCAATGAAAGGGTACAACCTGAAGGACTGACATTCGATGATGTTCTGCTTGTGCCCGCCTATTCAGAAGTGTTGCCGCGAGAAGTCGATCTCCGAAGCCGTTTTTCGCGTAATATCAATCTCAATATCCCGATTGTGTCCGCCGCCATGGATACCGTTACCGAGGCGGAGATGGCCATAGCGCTTGCCCGCGAGGGAGGTATCGGTGTGATCCACAAAAACATGACCATAGCCGAGCAGGCAGCGCAGGTACGCCGTGTCAAGCGTGCCGAGAACGGCATGATCTACGACCCGATCACCATCTCGAAGGACCAGACCGTCGGCGATGCTCTGCGCCTGATGCACGACAACCGCATCGGCGGCATTCCGGTCGTGGCCGAAGACCGCAGGCTTATCGGTATCGTCACCAACCGCGACCTGCGTTTCCAGCGAGACATGAAGCGTTCGATCAGCGAGGTTATGACTCCGTCGGAGCGCCTGATCACGACTCACAATTCGGCTCTGGAGCACGCGTCGGACATACTTCTCAACAACAAGATCGAAAAGCTGCCCGTAGTGGACGACGAAGGCCGTCTGGTCGGGCTCATTACCTATAAGGATATAACCAAGGTGCAGGATCACCCCAATGCGTGCAAGGACGACAAGGGCCGTCTGCGCGTAGCCGCAGGTGTGGGTGTGACGCCCGACGCAATGGACCGTGTCAAGGCCCTTGTTGCCGAGGACGTCGACGCGATAGTCATAGATACGGCCCACGGCCACTCCAAGGGAGTCGTGGCGCTTCTGCGCAAGGTAAAGGCCGAGTATCCGCAGCTCGACGTCGTTGTCGGCAACATCGCTACGGCCGAGGCGGCCGAGTTCCTCATCAATGAGGGTGTCGACGGCATCAAGGTCGGCATAGGTCCCGGTTCGATCTGCACGACGCGCATCATTGCCGGAGTAGGCGTGCCGCAGTTGTCGGCCATATACGATGCGTCGACCGTAGCCCGCAGGCACGGTATTCCGTTGATAGCCGACGGAGGCCTCCGCTATTCGGGTGACATCGTCAAGGCTCTGGCCGCTGGCGGTGACTGTGTGATGATAGGTTCGATGTTTGCCGGAGTGGAGGAGGCTCCGGGCGAGACGATCATATACAACGGCCGCAAGTTCAAGACCTACCGCGGCATGGGTTCGATCGACGCCATGAAGGCCGGTTCGAAGGACCGCTATTTCCAGGGCGACGAAACCAACGTCAGCAAGCTCGTACCCGAAGGTGTCGTTGCACGTGTTCCGTTCAAGGGCAGCCTGAGCGAGACGGTCTACCAACTTGTCGGCGGACTTCGTTCGGGCATGGGCTACTGCGGTGCGAAGAACATCGAGGCGCTCAAGAGCGCGAAGTTCATACGCATCACTTCGTCGGGCATGCTTGAAAGCCACCCGCACGACGTGGCCATCACGCGTGAGGCTCCGAACTATTCGAGCGAGCGATAGGCTTCATGTTTATCTGCGGCGGGTTCGGCGTGCGGAGCCGGACCACGTCCGCATACGGAATGAAAACAACATTTTACCGATGGAAAAAATATTGATTCTCGATTTCGGGTCGCAATATACCCAGCTCATTGCACGCCGCGTGCGTGAAATGAACGTCTATTGCGAGATACACCCGTACAACAAGATTCCGGCCATTGACGATACGGTCAGGGGCGTGATCCTTTCGGGCAGTCCTTCGTCGGTGCGCGATGCAAATGCTCCTGTCCCCGATCTTGGCGGCATCAAGGGCGTACTTCCGCTTTTGGGTGTATGCTACGGGGCGCAGTATCTTGCGTCGGCATACGGAGGCGAGGTCCAGCCGGCGCCCAGCCGCGAGTACGGACGTGCCATGCTGACCGTTGCCGACGGTGACGATGAGCTGATGCGCGAACTTCCTTCGCCTACGCAGGTGTGGATGTCGCACGGCGACACGATCACGTCGGTTCCGGCCGAATATCACATCGTGGCAAGCACGGACGATGTCCGCGTTGCGGCCTACCGTATCGAAGGCGAGCGGACGTGGGGCATACAGTTCCACCCGGAGGTCTACCATTCGACGGACGGCAGCCAGTTGCTGCGCAACTTCGTAGTCGGCATCTGCGGCTGTTCGCAGTCGTGGACGTCGGAGAGTTTCGTCGAGACGACGGTTGCGGAGCTGCGTGCCAAACTCGGCGACGACAAGGTGGTTCTCGGTCTTTCGGGCGGTGTCGATTCGACTGTCGCCGCCGTACTGCTCCACAAGGCCATAGGCAGCAATCTCTACTGCATATTCGTCGATTCGGGCCTTCTGCGCAAGGACGAGTTCGACGAGGTGCTGGCATCATACCAGGGCATGGGTCTGAACGTCAAGGGCGTGAAGGCTCACAAACGCTTCTTCGACGACCTTAAGGGCCAGACCGATCCCGAGAAGAAACGCAAGGCCATAGGTCGTGATTTCGTCGAGGTCTTCAATATCGAGGCGCAGCAGCTTGAGAATGTCAAGTGGCTGGCGCAGGGTACGATATATCCCGACGTCATAGAGTCGGTATCGGTCAACGGTCCCTCGGCGACGATCAAGTCGCACCACAATGTGGGCGGACTTCCCGAGAAGATGAACCTCAAGGTTGTCGAGCCTTTGCGTCTGCTCTTCAAGGACGAGGTACGTCGTGTGGGCCGTACCCTCGGCATCGATCCGCTGATACTCAACCGCCACCCCTTCCCGGGTCCGGGCCTTGCGATCAGGGTTCTGGGCGAGGTTACTCCCGAGCGTGTGGCCATACTTCAGGAGGTCGACAAGATCTTCATCGACGCTCTGCGCAAGTCGGGTCTCTACGACAAGGTATGGCAGGCGGGGGCCATTCTGCTCCCGGTCAAGAGCGTGGGAGTCATGGGTGACGAGCGTACATACGAGAGTTGCGTTGCTTTGCGCGCCGTGGCCTCGACCGACGGCATGACGGCCGACTGGGTACACCTTCCCTATGAGTTCCTTGCCGACGTGTCGAATGACATCATAAACAAGGTCAAGGGGGTCAACCGCGTAGTCTATGACATATCGTCGAAACCGCCCGCCACGATCGAGTGGGAATAGGCGTACGGCCGGTATGCGCCGATGCAGGGACGGGGTTTTCCGCGATGGAAGACCCCGCCCTTTTTTTTGAGGCGGCAGTATGCCGGGATTTGACACTCCGGCATATTTTTATTAATTTTGTCGGTCGAAAAACATCTGCAGTTATGGGACATGAAGGTCATCATCATTCGCACGACCATTCGCACCTGCTGACGGCAGGGACCATAGGCCGTGCACTGGTCATAGGTATAGTATTCAATGTGGCATATGCCGCTGCGGAGTTCGGCGTAGGCTTGTGGCAGGGCTCCATGGGCCTGATAGCCGATGCGGGGCACAACCTGAGCGATGTTGCCGGTCTGCTGCTGGCGCTCGTTGCCGTGAAACTGGTCCAGAAGCATGCCACGACGCGTTATACGTTCGGCTACAAGAAGGCTTCGGTGCTGATTTCGCTGGTCAACGCCGTAATACTGCTCGCGGCCGTCATCGGCATCGTATGGGAGAGTGTCCGCAAGTTCTTCAATCCCGAGGTGATCGAGGGGTGGACCGTGGCCGTCACGGCGGCGGTGGGCGTTGTCGTCAACTTCGTCTCGGCTCGGCTGCTCATGGGCGGCAAGGAACATGACCTCAATGTCAAGGGGGCCTATCTGCACATGATGCTCGATGCGCTGGTTTCGATCGGCGTGGTCGTCTCGGGCATCGTCATCTCGCTTACGGGCTGGACGTTCGTCGACCCCGTCATCGGCATCGTCGTGGCGGCCGTGATCGTCTATTCGTCGTGGAACCTGCTGACGGCGTCGTTGAGGCTGGCGGTAGACGGTGTCCCCGAAGGCATAGACGTAGGTGCCCTTGTACGCGAGATGGAGACGGTCGAGGGCGTCGGCGAGATACATCATGTGCACGTATGGGCCTTGAGCACCACCGAGACGGCCATCACGGCACACATCGTTGTCGACGACATGTCGCAATCCGACGCAGTCCGGGCTGCCGAGCGCAAACTGCTCGCACGCCACGGTATTTCTCACGCGACGCTGGAGGTCGAGACACACCGCGGCGATGCCTGCGGGGAGTGTTGCTGATTCTCGGCCGGTGCATGGCGGCGGACATGAAGAAAGCGGTACATTTCCCTGAGGGAAGTGTACCGCCGCTTGTGTTACGATTATAGTCTGATTTATCCTACTATAGTCACGTTTACTGCCTGTTCGCCTTT
>DXGW01000212.1 GCA_019113665.1 Candidatus Alistipes excrementipullorum | reverse complement strand
AAGCCTTGGCATCGGTCGAAAGAGGCTTGCTGACAAGAAGAGTCAGACTCCACATGTTGGCTTTGGAAGTGAAATAGGTGTCATACTGGCCTTTGGAGTTGATCGAATAGAAATACCCGCCGAGGCTCTTGTCATCGATGGTCGGAATCTCACCTACGAACGAGTAGCGGAGAACGTTCTCGCGGCTGTCCATGAGCGATGCGAGAATGGTATAGGTATTACCCTCCTTTGCAATCGAAATCTCACCGTCTGCAACAGTCGTTTCGGTCTCGCCCTCGAAGATTGTGGTGTAAACCGACTCGCTGCCATCGGAAGTCTTGATGGAGAAGGTTCCCGGAGTGTGAGAAGCCGATGCATCGACAGTATATGTTCCAACCGGAAGTTCCGACAGATAGTTTTCCGAACGTGCAGCGTTAATTGCCAAAACAACCTTCACGCCTTCCTCGTTGGTCAACTCGATTCCGTACTCGTTATACTTGTAGTAGGTACCGTCGTAGATCTTCATGGTACGGCCGTAGCATGTAGCAGCGGCAGCGGTCATGTACTCGAAATCGGCATTCTGCTTTACGATCAGGGCATAGGCAACATCACCGACCTTGGCAACGATACGTCCCTCACGCGGAGAAACCGTCGTATTGGCCGAAACGGTAAACCTGGCTACCGACGACTCGGGTACGGCCGACTGGCTGGCTGCGGGACGGATCCACGACTCGCACTCCTCGCCGATCAGGAACTCGTACTCCTTGTTCGACTCCATGGCGAACTCGATGGTCTGCTCCTCGGGCCCTATCTCATATACAAACTCTGCAGAGAAGGTCTCAAGCATCTTCTGTACGACCTTGAAGAGGGTGGTCTTCGTACCGGCCTTGATCGTAACCGTAGCCGTACGGTTCTCATAGTCGGGATTGGCATCGACAGTCATATTGACGGTAGCCTCACCGGCATCGCCGCTCATGCGGTCGAACGTAACCCAGTCCTGGTCGCTCGATACGGTCCACGAAGTGTTGGCCGTGAATGTCAAAGGCTGCGTCGAGCCTGCGGCCGGAACCGAAATCTCGGTGGTTCCCATCGTCAGGGCGTCCTCGGTGGTATCCTTCGAGCACCCGACAACTGCGAACAGCGCTATGGCCGTTGCAATCATAAGTTTGAAAGTTTTCATAAGCGTATATTTTTAATGGGTTATGAATGTGTGTCTACATAATTATCTCATCGTCGGGGCCACAGCGGTAATACGGCCGAAACCGTCGAACGTGCCGTTGGAAGTCATGGTAAACTTGCCCGTGCTCACGTTGAAACCGCGCAGGTATATCTTTCCTTCGCCCGTCTTGTCGTTGTGCGTCACGATAACGACCTGAGTACGGTTGGTCGGTATCGCGAATGCATAACTGAGATCGAGCCTCTGGGACCCATACCAGGCCTGACGGTAGTGCTGTATCATTGTAATACGCTCGTCGGCCGAGTCAGGCGCCCATGTCAGGGGCTGCGTTACGGTTACGCTTCCAGAGAGTACCGTAGCATATATCTTGGAGGGCGTAGCGTAGTAGAAGATATCCGAATTGTCGCAGAAGGCAAACGAAACGGCATCGTCGACCTCTGGTAACGTCAAGGCGTACGATGTGACGTTGGACGGGAATTCTTTATCGCTGATGCAGAGATGGTCCTTGCCCTCGGCATCGCGTATCACAAAGGCATTGCGCTGATTGTTAAGGCAGCCTGCGCCCAATGACTTCGCACCCGCAAGGCTGAACGCATCGTCGAAATTGCAGAAAGTAAACGATGATTGGGAAGCAGCCTGCCACCCTATCATCGAGGCGAACTTGCATTCGGTCTCGTCGAATACCGCGATATATCCGCCTTCGAGAGCCCCGCTGGAGACATTGTCGGCCGTGAAGATATTACGCGTAACTGTCGGATAGTTGAGTACAAGATAATAGTTGTCAACCATACAAACTACGGCATACGCCTCATTGTTGACAACTATTCCGCTTATGTATCCGGCATAGTTGAACAGCGCATCGACACGGTACGTCTCCGGCGAATAGTTGCTGAACAGATCGGCATTCTTTTTGTCGATCGTGTAATCGAGGGCATCAAGCCCAAGAACCTCCTTGTCGGTTCCCACAATGACATAGCCCTCATTGTAGGAGGCTCCGTTCGAAGCCATGCGCGAAATCATGGCACGGACCTCGCCGTCGATGGTGGCTCCGTCGTTGGAGAGCGAATAGAGGTTGCGGACATATTGCGGCGAACTCGGGGCATCGTACGTGATATTGTCCGCACGTACGAGGTCCAGGTCGCTCGTAACACCGTCATCGCGGGTATATGCAACCAGCAGGCCCTCGCCCATGGAGTTTGAGACGTAAACCTCCCAGTTGGAGATAGCCGAGATACCGAGCTTGGGATTGGTGACCGTCAACGTCAGATTGTACGGTGTGTTCGACGGCGAATTGGAAACCACGAACGACAGATGCAGGTCGGTCCCCAGATCCAGGCGGTTGTTCGTTTTATTGGGACGCAGGTCCATCTCCCAGTGGTATGTCAGTTCGCTCGTACCGTAACCCTCCTGACGGACCTTGGGCTCCATCTCGAGAGTCTGGCCATAGCCGATATTGATGGGTTCGCCCGAATTTTCGATAACGATGTCGGGGAACGACTGCGTGGCCTCCGTGCTCTGGTCCTTGTAACACGACCCGAGCATCACGCATGCGGCAATTGCCGATATTATGGATATGGTTTTTACTTTCATAAGCATTACAGAACTTCAAGTGTTTCGAGTATGGTCGGTATGCGCGACGGCACCTCGCCGGCTCCGGCTGCAACTTCATACGACTTGTAATACATGCAGTCGTCGCTGTGCATCAGCGGTGAATCGGGATTCTCGCGGTCGTGCTGCTGAACCTTCTCGCGAAGCGTCCGCGACGCCGACATCCACCACGTGTAAGACTTGTATATGTAGCCGTTCTCCTCGTTAGGCAGTGAAGCACTTAAGACATAGCGCTCTATATCCTCACCGAATGTCTCGATATAGAGTTCGTGAATGGCCCGGCTGTAATAAGGACTGAAATAGTTGTACCAGTTCTTCCAGACATCCTCCAAAGGACGCACATACTCCTCCGACCATGTAACCGTTGTCTTGGCAAAGGCCCGGAACCCGACACCGAAGTTCTCGTTCGGCACAACCTCCAGCACGACGCTCTTGCGCGGCGTGGAATCATCGAGTTTCCTTGCTTCCAGGACAACCTGGCCCTCAAGCGACCCGGCCGGAACCATCGAACTCTTGACCGTAAAGTCAACGCCTACGACAGCCGCATCTTCACCTTCGCTGATAATCCTCAGCGACACCTCTCGGTCATAGTCGGTCACAGGGCCGATATATTTCAGCGCAATCGACAGATCGGCCGTCTCTTCGGTCATGCCGCGCATCGAGAACGCATTCGAAGTAGAACTAAAATATACGGCGGAATCGGAAATGTCGAAAACCGGGATCTCCGACTTCTTGCATGAACCGAAAGTTGCCGCCACGACGGTAACAACCGTCAATATGAAAATCGCATGTATGAATCTGTTCATAGTTAGTTTCTCCTCTTTTCACAGTTTACAACTCCTGCACGCGTCCATAGTTGACCTCGTCAACGGGATACGGGTAGACAAGCTCTTCGTACGTCACGTCGAACGACGGCTCGATCGACGACGATACGCGGCAATGTTTCAGATAGTACACCAGCTGTCCCTCGCTGATGAACTCGCGGTAGTACTCCTTCATCAGTTCGGTTGCGGCATCGGCTGTCGACTCATAGGCATCGGAGACACCGCGCGCAACGCGCACCTTGTCCAACGCGGCCAGCGCGTCACCGTTCCGACCGAGAGCAACGTAGTTTTCGGCAACGATGTAGTACATTTCAGGCAGTTTCATCATCGGCATCAGGTTTCGGTAGGCCGGTGCATAACCTGTCGAGTAGTAGAGTTTGTAGTCATAATATCCGTAGGCTCCTACGCGCAGGTGCATGGCCGGGCCGCGCAGGTCCTCAACTCCGGCCTGCGACCCCGTCTCCGCATCGTAACGTACGAAGAGCAGGTTGTCGACCGTATTGGCAGGCAGACACATTCCGTTTTTCGAACCGGCTACGTCGAAAAGCAGTTCGGTGGTATTCGTCGACAGATTGGTAACCTCCAGCGAGAAGATATGTTCAGTCGAGAAGGTCCAGTCGCGGGTGTCGTCACTCGACGCCGTGAGAATCGCGTCGGGATCCGCCCACGTCACGAAAGAGCCCTCCGCTCCGTCGATAACCTTCTGCGCATACTCTGCCGCCTTGGCCTTGTCGTCCTTCCACTGATATACGCGGGCCATCAGTCCGAGAGCCGTATAGTAATTGAAGTGTTTCTGTCGGTTCGACCAGTAGCCGTCGATATTGTAGTTGGCCTCGAAATCGGCCTTCTTCGACGCCTCCATCACCAAAGGGTCGCTCGTACCCAATGCCTCTATCGCCGTATTGAGATCCTCCATGAGCAATGTCTCGGTATCGGCATACGAACGCTGAGGCGTCACCTTCGACGAATATTCGCGGCAATAGGGAACAGTAAGTTTGCTGCTGTTCTCGTCATTCCACACGGCTACGCCGTACAGGCGCATCAGGTCGAAGTGGATATAGGCACGCAGGCCCAGAAGCTCGCCCTTTATGATGTTGTATTCGTCCTCGTTCGCTATGACGTTACGGCGGGCCTCCAACTCGCGGAGAACCATGTTGATATTGGCCACGATATTGTAACAGCGCGACCAGATGGCCTCGACCATGGGTCTGGTCGTAGTGTTGCCGTATTCATGGCGCTGGAAATAGTCGGTAATATCGGAAGTCGTACCCAACGGATAGGCGATACAGTCGTTGCAGTACCATGTCATGTAACCGCCGTAGGCGTCGCTCTCGCCCATGTTCATGTAGATTCCGGTCAGCGCGTCATGAAAGCCTTCGCGCGTCTGGAAAAGCTTGTCGGCCTCTACGTTGGAACTCGACGATGCCTCAAGCCAGTTTTCGCACGAGCTGAAAACAAGTGCCGAAAGCGGCAAAACAAACAATATTTTATATAATATTCTTTTCATTGTGCATCAGAATGTTGCCGAAACCGAGAACGAGAAGGTACGCGCATAGGGATACGACGTTCCTCGTTCGATTTCGATTGATGAAAAAGTATAGAGGTCGTTGGCAAGCAACGTCAGACGCAGACGGCTCAGTTTCGCCTTGGAAATGAGCTTCTGCGGGAATTCATAATAGATGGATACCGACGAGATGTTCAGTACGTTGTCGCGCTGTACGAATCGGGAAGTGGCTTGTGTCGGGTAATCGTGTCCGTTGCGATACTGCGCAACCTGACCCTTGTAATACCAGCGCGAAGAGTAGATGCGGCGGTCGACATTATCGCCTATGTAGACGTTTTCGACCTTGTTTACGAGAGTGGTGTTATATTTGTACCCCCCCCCGTAATATGTACACACGGCGTTTATTCCTAATCCTTTCCATTCTCCGGATATGCTGAAGTTGCCGTTGTAGAGGTTGTCCGACGAACCGCAGAAAGCCAGGTTCGAGGCACTCCAAACGTCCACAAGATTGCCGGCCGTATTGACAAAGATCTCTTTGCCTAAAATCGGGTCGATACCGAGCGAAGGAACGGCCCATATCGAGTTGACCGGAAGACCGTCGCGGTACTGTATGACCGGAGCCGTGCTGCCCGACTCGGCAGCCTGCTCCTGCTGCATGCGGTTGTACTCGCGCAGGGCGTCGGATATGCGAAGTATGCGGTTGTCGTTCACGGCAATTTTTCCTGTAAGTATAAGGAAACCGTTGCGGCCGCTCAGGACACGGTACGACAGAGCTGTCTCGATACCCTTGTTACGAACCTTGCCCATATTGTCGCTGAAGGTCGTGAATCCCACCGACGGTATCAGTGCACGCGAGAATATCATGTTCTCCGTATCGGAAATATAGGCGTCGACCGTAAGGGTGATACCCTTTGTGCGGAAATCGAGACCGAGGTTGTAATCCATCTTCTGCTCCCAACCGATGTTCGGGTTCTCGAGGTTGTTGAGGTTTACACCCGTGAAGCCGTTGTAGAACCGGTCGTTATAATATTTGTAGACGGCAAGCGCATTTACGAACGAAAAGTTCTGGTTACCCGACGAACCTGCCGAGAAACGCAGTTTCAACTGCTCGAGCCACTTGGCCGACGCAAGGAAACGCTCCTTGTGGATATTCCATGCGACACCGGCACTCCAGAACAGAGCCCAACGCTTGTTGGTACCGAATGCCGACGAACCGTTGGCGCGCAGCGTAGCATCGACCATGTAACGGTCCTGATAGCTGTAACCGGCCGTTGCCAGGGCGCCGATCTCACGGTTCAGACCGGTATTTCCCGTCGGGGTCTTCTCCGATGCGTACTGGCGGGCAAACGTGATGTCGTCCATCGAGCTGTTGGGGAAACCCTCGGCATAGTGCGTAACTTCTCTGTACTTCTGCTGCGACAGCGAGTACTGCAATGTCGCGAAAAGGTCGTGACCGCCGTCGAACGACTTGTTGATCTGTGCCGAAATATCGCCCGAGAATGTCGTCGACGTTCCGTTGGTAGCGTCGTACGAACCGGCACGCAGATGGTCATCGTCCGAATTACTGTTCATAAGGTCGAGGAACTTCGAATGCTGCGCCGGATAGAACTCCTCGGCTTCGGTGCGCTTGGTGTCCACTCCCACACGGGCAACCAGCTTAAGGAAGTCCCACGCCTGAAACTCGGCGTAGAAGTTGTTGATAACGTTGATATAGCTGTCGGTAAGTTTCGTGTTGAGCTGTGCATCGTAAAGAGGGTTGCCTATCTTCTTCGTCTCGTCATAGGAACTGTTGAGATACTGGCGCAACTGACCATCATCGGTATATGGAGACTCATAGGGGTTGAGTTTAGTATAGGTATCGAACGTTCCGTACGGAGAGTCGTTGCTGTCCATGTATGCTACACTCATGATGTTGCGGAAGACCCACTTGCCGCGGCGATACGACAGGTTCATGCTGCCCTGCACCGTCTGGCGGTCCGAACCCTTCATCGCACCCTGCGTGTCGCTGTATCCGAAGGTGGTTATCGAGCGCAGGTCCTTCGAACCGAGCTCGATGCTCAGCGAGTGCTTGTGGCTGACGCTAAGGCGCAACGGTTTTGCAAGCCAGTATGTGTCCTCGCCTTCGAGGGCCTTCTTCAAACGGCGGTAATAGATGGCCATACCCTCAACGACATCATTGGTATAGGATCTGTCCGAATAGAATCCCTCGCGGCGCTCGATCTCGAGTTTTTCAAGAGAGTTGCAGAGGTTGTAGCTCGACAGGTCGGGAACCTCCAGCGAAACCGTACCGTTGTACGATACGAGCGTCTGGCCCGAATTGAGCGACTTGGTCTCGATGACGATCACACCGTTGCCGGCCTTCGATCCGTAGATCGCCTTTGCCGAGGCGTCCTTCAGAATGGTGATGCTCTGGATACGGTTCATGTCCATGTCCATGATGGTTTCGGCCCTGGTCTCGAAACCGTCGAGTATGAACAGCGGCATGTTCGGGTCATCGATGAAGTTGCTCTTGAGGGCGGTACCGTCAGCCGGGAACGACGACGTACCGCGCAGGCGCATCGACGCCATGGCGTTGGGGTCGCTACCCGCTTCGAGATTGTCGAGTATCATCAGCGACGGGTCGATGTTCTTCAGAGCCTCGAAGGCGTTCTGATTGCTCACGGCCTGCAGCGCCGATGCCGAGATGGTATTCACGGCTCCCGTAAAGCTCTCGGCCTTACGGGTGTAGATACCTGTAACCACGACGCTCTCCACACCTATCGCGTCCTCTTCGAGCGTCACGTCGATAACCGAGCGCTTGCCCACCACGACACTCTTCTCCTTCATTCCCAGGAACGAGAAGTTCAGTTCCAACGACGGAGTCCTGGCTACGGAGACGGAATAGCTGCCGTCCAGGCCCGTAGTAGTACCGTAAGCGGAGAGATCCTTGTCCTTGTCAACCGGAACGACCGTAACACCGACCATCGGATTGCCGGCGCTGTCGGTCACCTTTCCCGATATCTTCACGTTTTGACCGTATGCGTTGCC
>DXGW01000211.1 GCA_019113665.1 Candidatus Alistipes excrementipullorum | reverse complement strand
GTTATATCGATACGGTTGATCGTGTTTGCTGTGGCGGCCCGAATGTAGGGGTCGCTCAAATGGCTACTGTTGAAAATGTATACTTTCAAACCGAACCTTTCATATCCGGTATCGCCGTATTTCTCGGCGGTCTTCCAGAAAATGCTGCCGGGGTCGTCATCGTAACTGTATCCTGAATACCGTCCCACTTCGTCGCACAGCTGGCAGCCTATCGATATGTTGCCGTCCACGTCGCACGAACATGAGATTATGGAGAAGTCCTCTCTGAACATCAGATAATTTGTGATGTAGCTTTTCGATTTTACATATCTGAATCCGGCATTCTGCTTGAAACATGAGCCCAATGTCGTCGATACGATTACTGCCAGTAATATTGTTGTAATCCTTTTCATGTGGTTTGATGGCAAAATCTTTTGTGAATCAATGGTCTCTGGTAAGGGTTGCTTGTTTTATCGGTGTCATGATTGTCGTTGGCGGAAAAAATAGGTTTGTCTGTTTGTGTTGCGACCTCCTTTCTTTAATGATTTCCGCCGGAAATGTATCTTATGTCGCAATTTACATCTTTTATCTCACATTTCCAAACGGTTGCGCCGTTTATTGCCTGGTCCCGCCCGCCGCAATGGTGCGATACGGGCGCTTTTGCGGCAGAAAAAAGCCCGGCACGGCAAGATTGTCGTAATAAACTTATGGCTTTTGACGTTAAATTCTTAATTTTGCACTCTGACATTTTTTGACCGATTAACAATCTTCATATGAATTTCAAACGCTGGAACAATATTACGGGGTGGGTCGTCTTCGCCATTGCGGCCGTGGTCTACCTCGTAACGATGGAACCTTCGTCGAGTTTGTGGGATTGCGCCGAGTTCGTCGCCACGTCGTACAAGCTCGAAATCGGGCACCCGCCCGGAGCCCCGCTCTTCATGATGCTGGCACGTCTGGCAACGCTCTTTGCCCCGTCGACGCACTACGTGCCCCACATGGTCAACGCCATGAACAGCTTTGCGAGCGCATTCTGCATACTCTTCCTCTTCTGGACGATCACGCACATCGCCCGCCGTCTCTATACGCGTGACGGCAAGGAGCTGACCACGGCAAATGCCGTTGCAGTTCTCGGTGCCGGTGTTGTGGGCGCCCTGGCATACGCCTTTACCGATACGTTCTGGTTCTCGGCATACGAAGGCGAGGTCTACGCCCTCTCGTCGATGTTTACGGCGCTGGTGGTGTGGCTCATGCTCAAGTGGGAGGAGCAGGCCGACTCGCCGCACTCGATGCGCTGGATCGTGCTGATCGCATACCTCATGGGCCTCTCGATAGGCGTGCATATCCTCAACCTGCTGACAATTCCTGCGCTGGTGTTCATCTACTACTTCCGCAAGACCGACAAGGTTACGTGGAAAGGGTGCATCTACGCAACGCTCATAGCATTCGTCATACTCGGCCTGATAAACGGCGTGATCATTCCCTACACGGTATATGTCGGAGCAATGGTCGACGTCTTCTTCGTCAATACGCTGGGGTTGCCGGTGAATACGGGAATGATATTCTTCGTCTTCGCGATCTTCGCGCTTTTCGGTTTCGGAGTATATTACACACACCGCAAGGGCCATGTCATCTGGAATACCATACTGCTCTCGACGACGATGATCCTGCTCGGGTTCTCGTCGTATGCTTCGGTGTCGATCCGCGCAGCGGCCGATCCTCCGATGAACAGCAACGATCCCGACAACCCGCATGCGCTGCTGTCGGTGCTCAACCGTGACCAGTACGGTAACAAGCCCCTGCTTTACGGTGCATACTATTCCGCTCCGATCGACGGCTACGAGGCCCGCGAGTTCTACTATTTCAACCGCGACAAGCAGCGTTACGAGGAGGCTTCGGTGATCGACGGCTATACCTACCCGTCGCAGTTCATGCATCTCTTCCCGCGAATGTGGGACAACCGCAAGACCGAAAAGGACTATAAGCCCTGGGCGGCTTACCGGACCAAGGTCGAGACGCTGCGTGACGAGAACGGCGAGATCCTGCGCGACGATACGGGACGGCCGATACGCGGCGAGGTGCTCGATTTCGGCCGCAAGGTGCACTATGACGACGGTTCGGGCGTGCAGACAATCGTGGAGCCGACGTTCCTCGAAAACCTCAACTATTTCTTCTCGTATCAGTTGAGCTACATGTACCTGCGTTATTTCCTATGGAATTTCGTGGGCCGTCAGGACGACATACAGGCTTCGGACGTGACCATCTCGAACGGCAACTGGCTGTCGGGCATAAAGTTCATCGATGAGGCCTACCTCGGGCCGCAGGACAACCTGCCGAAGGAAATGTCCGAAAACCGCGCCCGCAACACCTATTTCTTCCTGCCGTTCCTGCTGGGTCTCATAGGCCTCATATACCAGCTCAACCGCGATACGCGCAACTTTACGGTGGTGTTGTGGCTCTTCATAATGATGGGTGTGGCCCTGGTGGTCTATTTCAACTCGTCGCCGGCCGAGGTGCGCGAGCGCGACTATGTCTATGCCGGTTCGTTCTACGCCTACTGCATGTGGATAGGTCTCGGCGTGATGGCCATAAAGGACCTGCTGTCGATGCTCTTCAAGCGTAACAACGTGGCCGTTGCCGCCGTGGCTACGGTCATAGGCCTGGGAGTGCCGACGATCCTCTGTGCCCAGAACTGGGACGACCACGACCGCTCGCACCGTACGATGGCGCGCGACGTGGGCTGGAACTACCTGCAGTCGACCCTGCCGAACTCGATAATCATCAACTACGGCGACAACGATACCTTCCCCCTGTGGTTCAACCAGGAGGTGGACGGCGTGCGTCCCGATGTCCGTATCATGAACTCGAGCTACCTGGGCGGCGAGTGGTACATCGACGAGATGAAGAACAAGGCCAACGATGCCCCGGGTGTGCCCTTCTCGCTTACGCGCGACAAGTATTACTATGTCAACGACTGGGTGCCGGTGGACAACCGTTTCGACCGCCCGGTCGACATAAAGGACGTGGTGGCGTTCATTCAGAGCGATGACCCGCGCTCGAAGGTGACGCTCAGCGACGGTTCGAAGTGCGACTATATACCGGCAAGCCGCATAGCCATACCCGTAAACAAGGACAACGCCATAGCCTCCGGAATAGTCAAGGAGGAGGACCGCGACCTGATGGTGGATACGGTCTACATAAACATCGCCAAGAGTTCGATCGACAAGCCCGAAATGATGCTTCTCGACCTGCTGGCCAACTTCGACTGGAAACGCCCGATCTTCTTCACGCAGGTCTACGTGCTGCAGAACCTCGGCCTGCTCGACTACCTGCAGTTCGACGGTTATGCATACCGCCTCGTGCCGATTCTCACGCCATACAAGTCGTCGTGGGAGATAGGCCGTGTCGATCCAGACTACGCATATCCGCTGTTGATGGAGACATTCCGTTACGGTAACCTGGCCGATCCGCGCGTCTATGTCGATTACTTCACGCAGTACAACCTCAGCGTGTCGCGTTCGCGCGAGGCCTTTGCCCGTGTGGCCAAGGAACTCATACGCCGCGGCGACGACGAGCGTGCGCTGAAGCTGCTCGACCGTGGACTCGAGGTGCTGCCTCCGTCGCAGATACGTTATACCGACGCCAATACATATCCGTTCCTCGAAGCCTACTACGCCATGGGCGAGAACGAAAAGGGCGATGCACTGCTGATGGACTATGCCCAGACGCTGATCGAGTATATCGAGTACTACCTCCAGTTCGACGGTGTCGAGGGCGATCTGGTGACGGGTATTCTCGACGAGAAGTTCGACTCGCTGTCGCAGCTCTATTATCTTGCCGCATATGCGGGACGCAGCGATGTGGTGTCGCATTTCAACGAGTACTACCGCTCGTTCGGGGCTGAAGACTCCGACCTTATACAGGTGGGCGATACCTCGGTTGAAGGAACGTCCGACGAAAAGTAATGATAATGACGGCCTGCCTGTCGGCGGGCCGTTTTCATAATGACAGATCCGACCCGATGAAACGATTTGCACTTATTGCAGTGATGGCTCTGACCTTATTGTGCGGACATGCGCGGGAACTGCGTGAGGGAGCCGAGCGTACCGACGTTTACCTTCCCCTGCTCGAAGGACGCAGGGTTGCCGTGCTGGCAAACCATACGTCGCTTGCCGGTGATGAGCACCTTGTGGACCTGCTTGTGCGCCGCGGTGTCGACGTGGTGGGAATACTGTCGCCTGAACACGGCTTCCGCGGTACGTCCGATGCCGGCGAAAAGGTGGGCAGCACCGTCGATGCGAAGACCGGGATTGCGATATGGTCGTTATATGACGGGCGGACGCTGAGACCCTCCGACGAACGCATGCGCAGTTTCGATGTGCTGTTGGTCGACCTTCAGGACGTCGGTTTGCGTTTCTATACATACTACATCTCGATGCTGCGCATGATCGATGCTTGTGCCGATTTCGGGCGCAGCGTCGTGATCCTCGACAGGCCTAATCCCAACGGCATGTATGTCGACGGTCCGGTGCTCGACATGCGTTACAAGTCCGGTGTGGGAGCGTTGCCCATACCGGTTGTGCATGGCATGACCCTCGGCGAGATAGCCCGTATGGCCATAGGCGAGGGGTGGGCCAAGAGGGCCGACCTGACGGTGGTGCCGGTCGAAAACTACCGTCGTTCGATGCGTTACCGGCTGCCGGTTCCGCCGTCGCCGAATCTGCCTACGCAGCATGCCGTGCTGCTCTATCCGTCGCTGTGCCTTTTCGAAGGTACGGTCGTGAGCCTTGGCCGGGGTACCGATTTCCCGTTCGAGGTCTACGGCCACCCGAAGATGTCGGGCCGCGACTTTTCGTTCACGCCCGAACCGCGTGACGGCGCTAAGAATCCGCCTTTGAAGGGTGAGTTGTGCTACGGCGTCGACCTGCGCGGCAAAGACGACGAACTGATCATCTCCGAGGGACTCAATCTCGAATATCTGATAGACGCCTATCGTGACCTGGATATGGGAGACGCATTCTTTACACCTTTTTTCGAGAAGCTCATAGGCGTTGATTATGTGCGCCGTATGATTGAACAGGGGTGTGGAGCCGACGAGATACGTGCGGTATGGCATGACGATGTCGAAGCCTTCAAGGTGCGTCGTCGCCCGTATCTGCTGTATGATGAAAAATAATTAAAAAATTATAATTTTGAATATGTCGGCCGTTCGTGATTACGAATCGTAATTACGAACGGCCTTATTCGTAAACGGAAACGCAAATCGGGCTATATAATGCTTACAATCACTCGTTTGCGTATACGGGCCTATGTTTGGATTGTAATAAAAAATGTCTATATTTGCTCTCAGACAGATGTGAAACCACTTAATTCATATATAAGTTTATACGTTTAATTTAATCGAGTATGAAGGTAAAACTCTACTTCGCGGCGGCGTTGTCCGCCGTTTCTTTTCTGTTCGCGGCGTGTGATTCGAAAGATGGTGTGACAGTACCTGGCGGCGAAACAGTCGCTCCCGATGAGATCGGTATGACCGTAAAGGAGACTCGCGCCGTCTCTTTTGCCGTAGAGACAGTTGCCGGCGAGGAGATCGGCGGCTATTACGTTGGTCTGGCCGATACGGAATATCTTGTTTCCACATTTGGCGACGGGGCTGGCAATATCGATTTCGACGCGGTGGCACAGGCCATGATTGACATGGAGAATGAATATGATGCCGACTGGACGGATCCTGATCTGGTGTATTCGGGTACGAAGGTCTTCAATTCGTTCCTGTACGGTTTGTTGGACAAGGGAACATCGTATACCGTCGTTGCCTTCGGCGTTAGTGCCGCCGGCGAAAAGACCTCAGATGTCTTCTCGGTCGAAGTCGTAACTTCGGCGTCGGTATCCCCGTCGGACAACGAG
>DXGW01000210.1 GCA_019113665.1 Candidatus Alistipes excrementipullorum | reverse complement strand
CACGCAGCACTTTAATCACGTTCTCGCGGTAGGCATAGCATGCGCCCGACTTGTTGAAACCGGCGGTGGTTATAATAAACATCAGCGGCTGGCGACGCGCACCGAATGCCGACTTGATAACGTCGAACATTCCGCTGTCGCGGTGGGCGTGGAACTCGTCGATAATGCCGCACGAGGGATTCAGACCGTCGTGCGTGCCGTAGTCCGACGACAAGGGCTTCATCATGCCGCCGCGCGCCTCGTAAACGATAGAGTTGCGGAACGGCGTAAGGTAATGCTTGAGGTCGGTGGCACGGACGATCTCGACGGCATCGGCGAAGCAGATCTTCGCCTGGTCCTTGACCGTGGCGGCCGAATAGACCTCGGGGCGCGACTCGCCGTCGGCGAAGAGCATGTAGAGCCCGACGCCGGCCGAAAGGGCCGTCTTGCCGTTCTTGCGTGCAATCTCTATGTAGGCATAGCGGAAACGACGTGTGCCGTCGGCATTCTTCCAGCCGAAGATGTTCCACAACACGAAGTGTTGCCACGGCTCGAGCCGGAAGCGGCGACCGGCCCACTCCCCTTTGGTATGTTTCAGCCGCTCGATGAACCCGATAGCGCGCAGCGCCGCCCTGCGATCGAAGTGCCAGCCGCGTTCGAGTGCGCGGTCCAGATCGGCGTAGTAGCGGCGTACGGCCAGACGGACGTATTCGCAGACCAGTATGCGGCCGTCGCGCACCTGCTCGGCATAGATCTCGGCGGGATATTTTTTCGTCGTTGTCATACTATTCCATCTCTTCAAACTCCGCGAAGTCATCTTTCGGAGCATCATCGGCAAGCAGGGCCGCAACGCGGTGGCGGCTTGCGGGCGTCAGTCCGAACTCCGACGCCAGCGAACGGGCGTTGGCAAGCGCTCCTTCGGCAATACGCCGCTTGGGGTTGACTACCGTTGCCGGGCCATTACGCGTAATGACCTCCACGGTCACGCCTTCGCGTTCGACGGCACGCATCATGTCGTGGTAGAGTCCCATCTCGCGGGCGTAGGCCACGACCAGATCCACACCCACGACCTCAAGAAGCCGTTTGTGGATAAGTTCCGCCGCCACGATTCCGAAGACCTTGCGGGCCGTACCTTTCAGGCCGGAACGCGGCACGGCAACGACATTCGTGGCCGGTGGCTCTGCGCCGCCCGTCATGCGGCACGGCTGGTCTGTACCGCGCAGGGTCTTCAGCGTGTCGGGTATCTTTCTGCGTCCTTTCATCTCATCGGCACGTTTTTTATTACCATAACTTGCCGGTATCGGCAAGAATCGTTATATTTGGGTCGAAAATCGGCCTTCTAACTTGCCGATACGACGTTCGGTTATGGAGTACATTTCAGTCGCGGCATTTGCCGCAAAACACGGTATCGCGGAGCGCACCGTCCGCAACTACTGCGCCTCGGGAAAAATCGAGGGAGCATTTCTTACGGGCAAGACCTGGAACATTCCGGCGGATGCCGCATTGCCCCGGCGCAAGCCCCGCGCGGAGCGTATCATGCCTCTTTTGGAGGTGCTGCGCGAGCAGAAGGCGATGCGTCTCAAGGGCGGCATCTACCACCGCACGCAGATAGACCTCACCTACAACTCGAACCACATCGAGGGCAGCCGTTTGACCCACGACCAGACCCGCCACATCTTCGAGACAGACACGGTGGGCGTCGAGGGCGATACGCTGCGCGTGGACGATATTCTCGAAACCGCCAATCACTTCCGCTGCATCGACATGGTCATCGACCGGGCCGGAGAACCGCTTACCGAGGTCTTCATCAAGGAACTGCACGCACAACTCAAGTCCGGTACGTCGGACAGCCGCAAGGAGTGGTTCGCCGTGGGCGACTACAAGCGTCTGCCCAACGAGGTGGGCGGCATGGAGACCACGCCTCCAAAGGAGGTACACCGCGAAATGAAGCGTCTCCTTGCGGAATACAACGCCCGGCGGCACAAGACGCTCGACGATATTCTCGACCTGCACCAGCGTTTCGAGTGCATCCACCCGTTTCAGGACGGCAACGGCCGCGTCGGACGTCTCGTGATGTTCAAGGAGTGTCTGGCGTCCGGCATCGTTCCCTTCATCATCACCGACGACCTCAAGATGTTCTACTACCGCGGCCTGCAGCAGTGGCCCGCCGTACGCGAGTATCTGCGCGACACCTGTCTCACGGCACAGGACAACTACAAGGCTCTGCTCGACTACTTCCGAATACCCTACTGACCCGTTGCGGCCGTTACGGAATACCGGTTTTGCCATTTTTGCACGCGCGTGTACGCGATTGGGGCAGCGATTACGTTTTGAAGGGTACGAAGGAATTCCGACCCCTTCCATCGACGGCGCAAGGCCCGGCCCGGGGGCGCTCCGGTTGGTTCGGTCGCCGCAAAAAGCAGGATGATGCTGCGTCGGGAACAGAATCTGGAACCGCGTGTCCCTCAAAATATTGGCATGATTCATTAATTCACTGTACTTCAATCATCGCTCTTCGACAATATCAGGTTCCCGACAGCACGCGACGGCGAGTGATGCAGCAGTTTACGTTGCTGCGCCATCTCGACATAGATGCGCGTGGTCCGGGTGTCGGAGTGTCCCATCATGTCCTTGACAGTCTCGATGTCAACGCCCTGCTCGACCATCAATGCTCCGAAGGTATGCCGCAGCGAGTGCGCCGAAAGTTTCGGATGCGAGAGGCCGATGCGGGCCAGCCGCTGCTTTACGATACGGCCGATAGTCTGTCTGACCAGTCGGTTGTCGCATCCGGGCTTGTGTGAGATAAAGAGCGGCGCGGTAGCACTCCACGGCCGGTCGGCGACGTACTCGGCAAGGCGCTCCACGGTGTCGGGATGCAGCACGACTATCTCGTTCTTCTCCGTGCGGCCTTTCCGTTGGACGGCTAACACCGGTTCGCCCTCGCGCTCCGCGAAGTCACCGAGGTCGATACGTTCCACCTCGCAGGTGCGCAGCCCGTTGAACAACATCAGTGAGAGCATCAGTCTGTCGCGCCGTCCGATGACGGTCGTCGTATCGACAGACTCCAACAGCCTCCGAGCCTGCTCGGCCGTAAGCGGCAACTTGCTGTACCCCGACCGGCGACGACTGCTCCGGATTCCTGCAGCGATATTATCGTAGTAACCATGACGTTCGCAGAAGCCGTAGAAAAGTTTCACGACCGTAACAAGGCTGTTCACCGTCAACAGACTGCGTCCTTCTGACTGCAGGTGCTGCTTGTACTCAACGACGTGCCGCCGTTCGGGCGACCTCGTATCTACACCAGCTGCCGACAGCCACCGGAACCACAAGGACAACTTGCGTTCGTAGTCGCGTGCCGTAGAGGGCAGGATGTCGCACTCCGAGAGCCATTGGACGATTATTTCATTCAAGTTCAGTGTCGT
>DXGW01000209.1 GCA_019113665.1 Candidatus Alistipes excrementipullorum | reverse complement strand
GGCTCTGTCGGACAACCTGCCCGTCATAGCCATAATCGCGGTGATGATGATCTCGTTCGCGGTGGTGGCTGCCGTATATCCGGCCTTCTACATCACCCGTTTCAACGCCTCGATGGCCGTAAAGTCGGGATTCGCCGCCTCGGCAGCGGGACGCCGCCTGCGTTCGGTGATGGTAGGCATGCAGTTCACCGTCGCCATGGTTCTGATCATCGTCACGGCCGTATTCTTCATGCAATACCGTTATATGGTCAAGTACGACATGGGGTTCAGCCGCAACAATATAGCTACATTCCGTGTCGGCAGCGGACTGGCAGCCAAGAGCGAGACGCTCATCGAACGCCTGACGCAGTATCCCGACGTACAGGACGTCACGGCGTCGCAATACAACATATTCCGCTGCGGCCAGCAATGGGGGCGCAGCTACAACGACAAGGAGTACAATCTGCATGTCAACAAGGTAAGGTGGAACATGCCCGATTTCTTCGGGTTCAGGATACTTGAGGGCAACGGGTTCACCCCCTCGTCGTCCGAGCGCGGCGAGATGATCATCATGCACTCGCTCAACAGCTATACCGGCATGCCGATAGGATACAACCTCAACAATTACACCGTAACGGGCATCATGAAGGACGTAATGCTCTCGACGGTAGGCGGCCCGATGGAACACCACGCCTTCATCTGCTCCGCCAGAAAGAACGAATACAGCATGATGTTCAACTACTACGTTCGGTTGAACCCAAATGCCGACATCAAGGCCTTCTCGGACTATCTGAAGGGCGTGTCGCGTGAACTCGCCCCCAATGACGACGAACCCGAAATCTTTCCGCTCGACGAATATGTTACGGGGTTGTACAACGCTACGCGCCAACAGATGAATATCGTCGGCCTCTTCGCACTGCTGGCAATAGTCATAGCGCTGATGGGGGTATTCGGCATAGTGATGATCGAGACGCAGTACCGCCGCACGGAGATCGCCGTCCGCAAGGTCTACGGTGCAACCACCTCGCAGATGATCGGCATGCTCAACCGCCGGTATGCGATAATCGTCGCCGCATGTTTCCTCGTCGCCGCACCCGTGGCATGGTACATAACCTCACGCTGGCTGGAGCAGTTCACCAGACGCATCGCGGTGCCGTGGTGGATATTCGCGGCGGCGCTGGCTGCGGTATTAGCCATAACCATGGCACTCATAACGCTGCGCTCGTGGCGCGCCGCCTCGGAAAACCCGGCAAACGTCATCAAGTCGAACTGACACCCCCGGCAAACAGCCACTTATTACCCATGAAAAAAGAGCTGCAATATTGCAGCTCTTTTTATTTTACGTCAAGGACTTTCAAAACAGTTCCAGTTGTCCGTCTTTATAAAGATTCAGGACCGGAATGCCGGATCTCCGGGCACGTGCCACGGTGTATGCCGTACCGCCGGCCGTACCATCATAATAGGCAACTACGGCCGAGGCCCCGTCCACGAGGTAATCGTTGCGGAGGCGGTATACGGCCGGGAAATACTCCTCGGCAAGCACCACAACGCTGTCGGCTTCACGCAGCAGGCGGTCGAAACGCTCTCTGTCACCCGGTGAAAAGCCTCGCTCCTGGCCCCTGAACGGCACGACGCATACGAGCCTGATGCCGTCGAGCCGACCGCGCAGTGACAGCACACACTCCCCTGCCGCAAGGTCGAAGCCCACGGCCATGCCCGTCATGAACACACGGCAGCCACCACAGTAGAGGCGCTCGATGGCAGCTGCAAGGTCATCGTCACATTCATGTCCGTATGTGCGGTGGCCGGTAAACGATACAGTTATCGCCTTGTCGTCATTCATACAGCCAAAGATACTTCATTTGGCTTGAACTTTGCACTTCCAAAAGGTGAAATTAAAATTCGACGCTATGAAAAACACAGGACTTTGCATTATCTCGATGCTGGGCGGAGCAATCGTCGGCTCGGTATTGACCATGTTTCTCACCCCGCAGTCGGGCCCCGAACTGCGCGAATCACTGCGCGATTTCGTCGAAAAGGAGGTCGACAAGATCCGCTGCCGCTGCGAAGAAGAGGAGCACGCCGGACACTGACCTTCCGATGGCAACAAACACCACACACGAGATGAGTCCGACAGAACACCGCACGCGCCCGGTTGCAGGGCCTTTGGCCTTATTCGCCATAACAGCGGCCATAGCCGCCGCCATGTTCCTGACGGCCGTGGTGTTATGGTTGTCTGAAATTCTGGGTTCGACGGTGCTCGCCTGCATCATCGTCGGAGGAGTTTTTGCCATTGTGGCGATAATCATATACTTCGCATCGGTGCGCACGACAATCGAACGTTTCAGGGAAAATCTCGACACCGTGTACGAGGTATCGCGACTCGCAAAGAGCGGATACGAATGGATTATCGCCAGAATCCATGCCTTGTTCGACAACTGAGCCGAATCGCATTAACAGCAGACGCCCCGGTCGTTAAGACCGGGGCGTCTGCTATAACAATATATTACTCATTCGTACATATACTCGATCACGACCTTCGTATAACTGTCGCGCATGCGCAGATAGAGATCACAATGATCATTACCGCTATGATCCTTCACGAGCAGTTCGAGTTTGTTGCCGGACTTACTGCATTCAAACTGGTCGTATTCATCATCCAGATAGTACTCACACTCCGCCGACGGCAAAGTAATGGTAGCCTTACGTGAGGAGAAAACCTTGATCTTGCATACGGTAGAGCCGAAAGCGGGCAGACCGTATGTCGAAGGTCTGAGCATTGCATACTTCACCGCAGCTCCCACAGTCTTTTCATCGCGTTCGAGGAGCGAAACGACATACAACTTCATGCAGGCCGTGCTACCGTCTATCGGCAAGGCCATCTTTCCGGAGTCGAAACGGCGCATGTCCGCCACAGGATAGGCTATGTAACCGCCTCCCACCGTCACGGCAGCCTCACTGGAGAAGAACTCTACATCGCTGCCAGAAATATAACCCAGACCGCCGACTTTGCCGGCATCGACAAGTCCCCAGTCCCCCTGTGTCACAAAGTTCTGGGATGCATTTATACATATACCGCTATAGTCGAGGACTGTACCTCCGTTTTCAGTATCGAGCATGTTCAGGGTAACGGTTCCCTCCGGATCGGAGGGCGTCTCCTCATTCTTGGAGCATGACGGCAACACCAGCAGTGCGACGGCAGCCATCATTGCGATTGTAAGTTTTCTTTTCATTGCAAAGGGTCGAATAGTGGTTGCAAATATATGTATAAAAACGCAACGCAATATACAATTATTGCACAAATATAAAAAACAACTGCGCGGGACACTTCCGTATCCCGCGCAGCATTACATGGACAATCCGTTACTTGTCACCGAAATAGCGGTGATAAAGGCCTTCGAAACCTTTGCCGTGACGTGCCTCGTCCTTGGCCATCTCGTGAACCGTATCGTGAACGGCATCGAGATTCTGCTCCTTGGCAATGCGCGCAAGGTGCATCTTGCCTTCGCATGCGCCGTGCTCGGCATTCATGCGCTTGTAGAGGTTGGTCTTGGTATCCCATACAACCTCGCCTATGAGCTCTGCAAACTTGGCTGCATGCTCGGCCTCCTCCCATGCGTAACGCTTGAAGGCCTCGGCAATTTCGGGATAACCCTCACGGTCTGCCTGACGGCTCATCGCAAGGTACATGCCCACCTCGGTGCACTCGCCCATGAAGTGGTCCTGAAGACCCTGCCAGAGTTCGGGATTCGAACCTTTGCCGTCACCGAGTTTGTGCTCGGTAACGAAATCGAGCTTGCTGCCGTCCTCTACGACCTCAACGAACTTGTCCTTCTTTGCTTTGCATACCGGGCACTGATCGGGTGCCTCGGGACCTTCGTGGATATATCCACATACGGTACAACGCCATTTTTTTGCCATGATATTATTCTGTTTTGAAGTTAATAAATGTTTTTCCTTACAATTGTTTTC
>DXGW01000208.1 GCA_019113665.1 Candidatus Alistipes excrementipullorum | reverse complement strand
TTCTTGAGGCGCTGTTCCTCGCGGTCGTCGAGCATCTTGATGAGCGACTGCATGGTTACGGGCGCGAATATCTGTCCCATGTCCATGTCGAGTTCCATCTCCCAGTTGGCCTTCGTGACGAACGTGTCTTCGCCCTTGTCGTTGGCATACAGCTCCGACCTTTCGGGCTGGCGCTGTTCGACGACATTGCCCGAATCCCATTTGCCGTTTCCGTTGGCGTCCTCGATTATGCGCAGCTTGATCTCGCCGGCCGGCACGTAGTTGAACTGCACCTTGCCCTGGGTGATGTCGCGTTTCTCCTGCTGCAGGGCTCCTGCCGCGTTGGTCAGCTGTATGATGTATTTGGCCGTGTCGTCTTCGCCCTTGTTCTTGACGTTGACGATGACCGTGGCGTACTTCTCATGGTCGAGAGCCGTGTAAGAGCCCTGTATCGAGTCGTTCTGCTGTCCCGCCACGTCGGTGATGGCGCCCGAGGGTATGAGCAGTTCGTATTTGAGCTTCTCCTTCCAGCCGGCCTTGATCCTCCAGCGGCGCATGTTCGCCGTGTCGCGTTCGAAACTTACGGGCAGGGTGGTGTATTCGCCCGTTTCGGAGACCTCGCTCAACCGTACCGACATCGAGTCGAACTTGACCAGCGGGTAGTCGAAATCGATGGTAAGGTGCTGCTCGGGGTTGATGTCGCCCGTAGTCGGCATCTTGAACTTGAAGGGGTTGGGCTTCTCGGGCGGGGTGTATGTCTCGCCGGCCTTCTCGGCGCGTTCGCGCTCCTTCTCCTCCTTGAGACGCTCGCGTTCCTCCTCCTTGGTCTCGATGTAGCGCCATGCGAGCTTGAGGGGTTCGGTCGTGCGCACGAGCTGGCGTATCGAGTCGTGCTTGTAGTAGACTATCTCGCCGCGTATGGTGTCGGGCAGCTCGGCGGCCGGCAGGTTGAACCACAGTGCCACCGTATCACGTCCGACGGTCTGCGGGTCGTATATGACCTTCTCTTCGGGAATGCTGTCGAAGCGTATGCTCTCGATCTGCGGGTTCCGTGCCCCGAAGTAGAGCATTGCCTGGTGGCAGTTCGGGCGGGCGGTCTCCTGGAGCATCTGGCGTTTGAAGACGTCATCGGTGAACATGCGGAAGTAGAGCTGCGGCTCGGCCGAAGGGTACATGCGCAGCGAGTCGTACCATATTGCGAAGTCGGGCAGCTCGGCGGGGTTGTAGGTCCCTTCGAGGAAGCCGATCTGGTCGGTGCCGGCCTCGTACATCTGGTTGTTGTTGGTATCCTCGAAGGCGTATATCCTGTAGGGTACCGGCTTGAGGTTCTGCGCGATGAATATGCCGTTGTTCTCGGCCCGGGCTATGACGTCGGGCTTGCGGTTGAAGATTGTCGAGTCGTAGCCGGGCGTCTCGGGCAGGCTGTCGGCGATGTAGAAGTAGATGAAGCTCTTGCTTACGCTGTCGGCCATGTAGCTGTCGGCCGTGTATCCCGAGCATATCATCGAGTCGATCTCGCTGCCCGTCGAGAAGACGTAGCGGGCGGCATGCAGCGGGTTGCCCTCGTTGTTGTCGCAGATGGTGCTGCCGAAGTTGAGGGCATAGGTGGTGTTTTCGAGCAGTGTGTCCCTGATCTGTATGGCCACGCCGCGGCCGCGTATGGTGAGCGTCGGCTTCTTCTTCATCGCGGGTGAGGTGAAGAATTCCTTGCTCTGGTCCTTGAGCTGTACGAACTCGTTGAATTCGATGTATATCTTGTTGCCCTTGAAGTTGGTGGTGTAGTTGTCGGGCTCCATCAGCACGATGACCGGGGGGATCGTATCCTTGGGTCCTCCCTGCGGGGTCATGGTGCTTGCGCAGCGGCTGAACATGCCGCCGAAGAGCAGCAGTGCCGCTGCCGTGCGCAATATCCGGGCGTATCTGTTCGGTTTGTCGTTCATCTGCTTTCGGTCTGTTGTCATCTGATTCGGTTTGCTGCGGCCTGCGTACCCCCGTCCTCTCCTTCGCCGGGGGTGGTTTCGCCGCCTGTCGGTGCGGCAAGGCCGTACGACCACTCTCCGTCCGTGTACGGAGCGGCTTCCCATGTGCGGAACTGCAGTGTCGCATCGGTCTGCTCTGCCGAACCGTCGATTTCGTAGTGGCGGAAGGCGTACATGCCTCCGGCCTCGTAGACGGCCAGCACCAGAACCTGCGGCGACGATGTCTTCATCGAGAGCCGTCCCTCGGGGTCGGCGTCGGCATAGGCTTCGGCCGTCTCCGATGGCTGGTTGAGGGTTTCGCCCGACTCGGTGTTGGTTATGGTCGTGGCGAGGGCCTCCTCGTACGAGTTGACGCCCCACTCTCCGTTGACATAGAAGGCGTAGGCCTTGACTCCCTCGGCAACCGATACCGCTCCGTTCTCCTCGCTCTGCAGGTCGGGCTCGATGACGAAGGTCGTCTCGGCCGTGACCATTCCGACCGACCAGCCGCTGTCGGTGTAGGGCTCGGTCTTCCATGTGCGGAACTGCATGGTCAGATATGTCGTCGGCAGGTTTTCGCCGGTGTCGTAGTGCATGTAGGCGAACATCTTGCCCTGTTCGTAGACGGCCACCAGCAGCACGTGCTTGGCCGTGGTCTTGAGCGACAGCCGGCCCTGGGGGTCGTTTTCGGCGTAGGGTGCGGCCTCGGCATCGGGCGTCTGCCGTTTCTCGCCGGTTGCGGTGTCGGTTATCACGCGTGCAACGGCATCTTCGTACGAGGCGACGCTCCACTCCTCGCCCACGCCGTAGTAGGCGTAGGCCGTGACGCTCTCGGCCGCCGTCAGCGAGCCGCCCGAGACGGTCTGCAGGTTCGGTTTTATGACGAAGGTCGTGTCGTTGGTCACCTTCTTGAAGCACCCCGTGAGTATGAGTGCCGCCGCTATTGCCGCTATTGTCCTTTTCATGACTTCCTCCTTTCGTTGCGTATCTCTTCGATGCTTTTGCCTATGGTCGGGTGTACGAAGTCGCGCATCACCTCGGCCAGCGGGTCGAGTACGAAGTCCCGCTCCGCCATCAGCGGGTGGGGTACGGTCAGCCGGCGCGTACCGATCACCTCGCAATCGTAGAACAGTATGTCGATGTCTATCGGCCGCGAGGCGTAACGCTGCCCCGTTGCGGCCTTTTCGGCCAGTTCACGCTGGCGGTCGCGTCCGAGAGCCGTCTCGATCGCGTTGACGGCATCGAGCACCGCCTCCGGCGCCAGCGACGTCGCCGACACCAGCACCTGGTTGCTGAAATCGGGCGCCTCGAAGCCCCATGCGCGGCTGCGGTGTACGGTCGACTCCTTCTCGACCGCGCCGACGCGCTCGGCGACGAGTCTCCGTGCCCGTGCCAGCAGCTTTTCGGCTTCGGGGGCGTTGCTTCCGGTTATGAGTACCACGCGTGCCATCACTTCAGCGGTTTTATGAGTTTGCTCACGGCAAGCCCGAAATGGGTGAAGACTATCTTCGGGTTGCCGTTCTGCGCTATCTGGGCCATCGCCGTCTCGATCTGTGCGATGAGCGGCTCGATGTTGTCGCTGCCCACGAAGGGTGCGAAATTGCCGCAGAACTTCGCCTCCTCGCCCCAGAGGTATGTGGCCCCGGCGGCCCCGGCGTGCAGTATGTAGCTCTCGCGCAACAATCGTGCGGCGTTTGTCAGGAACTGCAGCTGCTGTTCGCGCGGCAGCTGTGCAACCTCCTCGGCCCATGTTATGAGTTCGAGGTGGCGGTTGTTGTAGCTGAAGCGCATGAGCGAACAGAAGAGCTCGAAGCTCTCGTGCCGCTTCTCGTCGGTGGCCCCGGCCAGCAGGTTGCGCAGTTCGCACAGGTCCCCGGCGGCGAGGCGCGCCATGTTGCGTATCTTCGCCGGGTCATGCTCGCCGGCGTCGCTTATGGCCTTTTCGAGCACGTCGGAGGTGAGGCGCGGTACGGCCACCTCCTGCGTACGCGACAGTATCGTGCGCAGCAGGCGGTCGGGGCGTTCGCTCACCAGCAGGAAGAGCGTCTTGTCCCACGGCTCCTCGAGGATCTTGAGTATCTTGTTGGCGGCCTCCTCGTTCATGGCTTCGGGCTGCCAGATGATTACGGTCTTGTACTCCGCCTCGAAGCTCTTGAACGAGAGCTTGCGTATTATCTCGTCGGTCTCCTTTGCCGAGATCACCCCCTTGAGCGTCTTTCCCAGGTCGAGGCGGTCGTACCA
>DXGW01000207.1 GCA_019113665.1 Candidatus Alistipes excrementipullorum | reverse complement strand
CGTCGGCGGCGGGACGAGCGGAACCGCTGCTGCCTTGCAGTCGGCCCGCATGGGCGTCCGTACGGCCATGGTCGAACAGGGCCCGTGGCTCGGCGGAATGCTTACGTCGGCAGGCGTGAGTGCCGTTGACGGCAATTACAGAATGCGCGGCGGTATATTCGGCGAGTTCTGCGACTCATTGGCCTCGTACTACGGCGGCTATGAGAACCTCCAGACCGGCTGGGTCAGCAACATACTTTTCGAACCGCATGTAGGTAACGGAATATTCCGCGAGATGGTCGCTGCCGAGCGCGATCTCGACGTATATTACGAATGTACGTGTACGGACATTAGCCGTGTTGGCGGCAAGTGGCTGGTTACGGTTGAAAACGGCAAACACCGCCGTATGAGGTTCATGGCCGACGTGCTGGTCGATGCCACCGAACTCGGAGATGTGGCCGACATGTGTGGCGTAGAGAGCCATATAGGCATGGACGCACGCAGCCTTACGGGTGAAAGCATCGCTCCGCTCGAAGCGAACGACATCGTGCAGGACATGACCTACGTCGCCGTATTGAAGGATTACGGCAAAGATGCCGACATGACCATTCCGCAGCCCGAAGGCTATTCGCCAGAGGCTTATGCCAACTGCGCCGAGAACGATATGAATACGACCCCGGCGCCGGGACAGAAGATCTGGCCGGCTGAAACGATGGTGACATACGGACGTCTGCCGGGCAACAAATACATGATCAACTGGCCCATCGACGGCAACGATTATTACGCACAGATCATCGACGCCACTTCCGAGGAGCGTGCCGAGGCCCTGCAGCGGGCCAAGAATTTCACGCTCGGGTTCGTCTATTTCATGCAGACCGAGCTGGGAATGCGCAATCTGGGCATCGCCGACGACGAATTCCCGACAGAGGACGGCCTGCCGATCATACCTTATCACCGTGAATCGCGCCGTATCGATGGTGAGGTGATGTTTACCGTGGACCATGCCGCACGTCCTTACGACCAGCCCGAAAAATTGTACCGTACGGGAATCGCCGTAGGTGACTATGCCGTCGACCATCACCACTACCGCTATCCCGACTGGAAGAATCTTCCAGAGCTGCATTTTTATCCGATACCGTCATACAACGTGCCGCTGGGGGCTTTGGTACCTAAAGGTTTCGACAACCTGCTGGTTGCCGAGAAGTCGCTGTCGGTGTCCAACATCGTCAACGGTACTACGAGACTGCAGCCCGTGGTCATGCAGATAGGTCAGGCGGCGGGTGCCATGGCGGCTTTGGCCGCTTCGTCGGGCCGCAATGTCCGCGAAGTCGGTATCCGCGAGGTGCAGGGTGCACTGCTCGACGCCGGAGGATACATTATGCCGTATCTCGACCTGCCGGTAACATCTCCCTATTTTGCCTCGGTACAGCGCATTGGCGCTACGGGACTGCTGCATGGCGAAGGCCGCAATGTCGGCTGGTCCAACGAGACGTGGTTCCGTATCAGCGATCCGCTGCTCCGCAGCGAACTCGGCGACGAATTCCGTGAGTTCTTCCCCGAAACCGATTTCACGGCGGCCGGAGATGTTGTAACCGTAGGCGAAACCATCGACTTCATCGAGAAGCTGAAGGATAACCCCGCCTGCAACAGCGGACGTATAGAGGCCTGCTGGAACCACTCGATGCTGGGTGATTTCAATCGTGAACGCCCCATTACACGACTTGAGTTTGCCGTAATAATGGACCATATAGTCAATCCGTTCGGCCGTGAAATAGATTACAAAGGATTCCTGAAGAGATGAGACGCCTGTTTGTAATATTGATTTTATCGGTGTGCGCAACCGCCTGCAGCAGTGCGGACCGTACCCTTATGGTCGACCCGTTGATAGGTTCCGGCGGTCACGGACATGTATTTGTCGGAGCGTGCATGCCGCACGGAATGGTTGCGGTCGGTCCCAACAATGTTTCGCAAGGCTGGGACTGGTGCTCGGGTTATCACGATTCGGACACGACTGTTGCGGGATTCGCACAGAACCATTTGAGCGGTACCGGAATTGCCGACCTCGGCGAGATAGTTGTCATGCCGTTCACCGGCGAGCCGAAACTCGAAAAGGGAACGGGAAACGGTGACGGTTATGCCGTCCGTTTCGACAAGGCGCACGAAACCGTGGTCCCGGGATATTATTCGGTCATGCTCGACGCGGCCGACATCTTTGCGGAGGTTACGGCCACGGAGCGCGCCGCTTTCCATAGATATACATATTTCTCTGAACAAGAGGGCGTTCAGACCCCCCCCCGACGCATTCTCTTCGATCTTGAATCGGCCCCCAAGTCGCTTTCGCGCACGGGCTGTCTCTTCTCGCGCATCGAAGTTCTCGATGACGGTACCGTAACGGGCTGCCGCCGTTCGGACGAGTGGGCCCGGGGCGAGGAGGTGTGGTTCGCCGCACGTTTCTCGCAGCCGGTTGAGGGGTATACCTTGTATTCGGACAACCTGCCGGTCAACGGAAACAGCGCCGAAGGCGACAATGTCAAGGCCGTATTCGATTTCAGCGGCAGCGACAAGGTCGAACTGTCGGTAGCGCTGTCATATACCTCGGCCGACGGTGCATTGCGCAACCTGGCGGCTGATGCCGCGCTCCGTTTCGATGACGTGCGCCGTGAATCGCACGGGAAATGGAATGCCGAACTTTCGCGCATCGAATTCAAGGGTATAGACCCGACGACGGACAGCATATTCTATACTTCGCTATATCATACGGCTTTCGCTCCGCAACTCTTTGCCGATGTCGACGGCCGTTACCGCCGTGCCGACGGCCAGATGGTTGTTGCCGACGGGTTTGTCCCGTACACGATCTTCTCGCTGTGGGATACGTATCGGGCCGTTCACCCGCTCTACACGATTATAGACCCGCGTGCCGGCGATTACGTAAATTCGCTGGCCGATATCACCGCGTCGTCGGGCCGCCTGCCCGTATGGCACCTGGCCGGACACGAGACCGACTGCATGGTCGGCGTGCACTCGGTGCCCGTGATGGTCGATGCGGCGCTCAAGGGTGTAGATGGCGTCGACGCGCAGGAGATGCTGCGTCTGGTGAGCGATTTCGACAAGCAGCCTGTTCCGGGTCTCGATTACGTGGCTGCCGGAGGTTATGTCCCGGCCGACAAGGTTAACTGGTCGGTATCGCGCGCCCTTGAATATGCCATCGACGATGATGCCGTCGCCCGCCTGGCACGTGCCCTCGGCGACGGGGCCGCAGCGGAACGTTATGCCGCCCGAGCCCTCGGTTACCGCAACTATTTCGATGCGGAGAGCGGTTTCATGCGCGGAAAACTTGCCGACAGCAGCTGGCGTACCCCGTTCGACCCTTCGTATTCGATGCATGAGGAACATGACTATGTCGAGGGTAATGCATGGCAATATACGTGGCTCGTGCCTCACGATGTCGAGGGGCTGATCTCGCTTTTCGGCGGCGACGAGGCGTTTGCCGAACATCTCGATGCCCTCTTTGAGGCCGATTCTTCGCTCAATGAAGGGGCTTCGGCCGATATTACCGGCATGATAGGCCAGTATGCCCACGGAAACGAACCGAGCCACCATACGATATACCTCTATGCCTATGCAGGCAGACAATGGCGTACGGCCGAGCTCGTGCGTCGCGTATGCCGCGAGTTCTATACCACCGAGCCCGACGGCCTTATCGGCAATGAGGACTGCGGCCAGATGTCGGCCTGGTATGTATTCACGGCACTGGGATTCTATCCCGTTCACCCGACGGCCGGAGTCTATGTCTTCGGTTCGCCGCTTGTCGAGTCGGCGACCATACATACGGTTTCGGGCCGCGACTTTACGGTGCGCACGGTGAACAACTCTGCCGAAAACATATACATACAGTCCGTTACGCTTGACGGCAAACCCTATGACCGCTCGTATGTCACGCACGGCGACCTGCTGCGCGGCGGCGAGCTGGTCTTTACGATGGGTCCCGAACCGAACACTGCGTTCGGTGCCGCTCCGGAGAACCGCCCCGTGACGGCATATGACATGATTGGAACTACTGATTTATAATAAACCATTCAAAACAAGATGAAGCATCGTTACATATTTTCGCTTATGCTGTTGCTGCTCGTCGGATTCATACCGGCTGCGGCACGTGCCGGCAATCCGGTGAAGGGAAAGGTTGTCGACGAAAAGGGACAGCCGATGATCGGTGTTACGGTGGTCGAGGACGGAACTACCAATGGTACGACTACCGATCTCGACGGCACATTCTCTCTTA
>DXGW01000206.1 GCA_019113665.1 Candidatus Alistipes excrementipullorum | reverse complement strand
CTTATTGGTGTGAACAAAAAAACGGCCCGAGTTATCGGGCCGTTTTGTAAATGGTGCAGTATCGTATGGCTTATCGTCTTGCCGGACGCTCTATCCTGAACGGTTTGAGAACGGCCGACTGCTCGTAATAGTCTTCGATCGCGGGCAGCGTTCCACGCCATGAACCGGAGATCTTGTGAGGAGTGAGCGACGAGTCGTTGCGGTTGAAGTCGTCGTAGAACTCGAACTCTATCGAATGCTCCGTACCGAGGTCGGTTATGGTCATTGTACCAGAGAAGATCGGGGCCATGTCGGCGGCATCGGCTTCCGTACCCGATCCCGAGATCTCATAGCGAATGTATGCCGTCGGTTCAGCATACGTAACGGTAATTCGGCCGGGGCTTACGGTGTTGGCCTCGTGTGTCGAGGATACCGTGAAGGTTCCGGTCGGCATTACCTTGTGATCCTCCGATACCGGAGCGCAGAAGTCGATTGCGAGTACTTCGTCCTCGTCTTCGAACATCATGGTGTATGCATCAGTGCCGGTCAGGAAGTAATCCTCGAGATAGAAGATCTCCGTGCAGGTGATGGGGTTGAAGACCACGTCCTGGGTAAGTGTAGTCTGTACGGATTCGACCACCTTGAACTCTTCAACTTCGCCTGTCCATGTGCATTTCACATTGTAACCGTCCTCGTCCGTAAGGTCGCAGTCGATTGTGTGAGTGCCGTTATCGTTGTCGGTGATGTTGATCGTTCCGTCGACTATGATGCAATATTTTGCGTTGTTGTCCTCATCGGTCTGCATGCAGAATGTACCTACGCCCTGCAATCCGAGCCATGAACCGGCAAAGAATGTTCCGGGCTTGTACTCCTGACGGTCGCCTACCGTATAGGTGCCGGCAATGCCTGCGCCATCTTCGGTGTAGAGGCCGATCTGGAGTTTCGTTCCGGCTCCGTAGGGATAGAGTCCGTTGTCGGTTATGCGGTCTACATCGAAGCATCTCAAAACATGAACCTGCACGCCTTCGGCTCCTTCGTCATATTGCTGCTCGGTTACGCGTTTTACGTTGAGGTTCAGGTCCTGACGTATGTGGTTGTCTTCGGGTCCTTCGTCATTGCTCTTGTCCTGCAGTGTCATGGGGCCGTTGTAGGTAAATTTCATGTGTTCGTCTTCGATCGTCGTAAAGTCGGCCACGATGTTGTATCCCTCAGCAGTATGCTTGACCGTGATGGTACCGTCCGAGAAGAGAATGTCGCTTATGAGGAACATGTCATCTACTACATGCTCCTTGTTGTAGGTCGTAAGTGTATGTTCGAGGTCGAAGGTTCCATCTTTACGGCCTTTGTGTGCCGTGTATGTGCCTTCAGGAACTACGGGTGACGTATGATCCGCAGAGATCGCTCCCCAAAGATCGATGTACAGAACGTATCCGCCTACTTCAGCCGGCAGGAGATAGCTGTCATCGTCATACCCGGTTTCGCAGTTTACCAGAACGAAATAGTAGTTGGCGTAGCCTTCGTCCCAGAAATTACCGAAATAGAGTCCGTCATAAAACTTGTCGAGGCTGACTTCCGTGGCGGAAGGGGTGCCGGAACCGGAATTGGTATCCTCCTTTTTCCCGCATGAGGAGAACAATCCCGATACGAAAATCGACAGGGCAAGGCCTGCCAACAATAATTTGCTGTTTGTCATGTTGTTGGTCTGTTTGAAATATGAAATTGAGTTATGAGTTCGTTTTCCGAGTGCAAATGTATATGTTTTTTTCGTGTGAATATTGCTTTTTTTTGTATAATTTTGCTCGGTTAATGAGTGTGCACCATTAATTACAAGAACCCTTTTTAGTTTAACTGTTATGAAAAAATTTTATATCCTTTCAGTAGCCTTGCTGGCATTTGCGGCTTGCTCGAATGAGGACGGAAACGATGACAACTCCGGCAAGGAGCCCGCACAGCCTACTTATGAGACAATTACGTTCGAGGCTTGTGAAATTCCCGAATCGGACAAATCGAATATTCCCGCTAACGGTGCCGAGAATACATACGAGGAGTGTGGAGCGTCGTTTACCTGTGTGAACGAGTATTATCAACTCAGCGGTATCTGGGTGGCGAACGCATATGAAGAGCCCAATCTGGATTCGGAATACAGCAGTGTACTGAGCGACCGTTACGTTATCTGCGGTACAGGTGCGGAAGTCGCCGGTGCGGACGATACGGCTAATTATTCGGTATGGAATTTCACCCCTTCGAACGAGTCCCTGCTGCCGCAGATGACATTCGGCGAAGGCGTTGCCAAGAAGATCGTTTCGGCAAAGGTCAACAACGTTGCAAAGTACTGGTATATCATCAAGGCCGGATTTTACAGCAAGCCGGCCTTCTCTGAAGGAGATTACTATGAGGTTATCTTCACGGGCTACGATGCAGCCGGCGAAGTTACGGGTACGGTTCCCGTTATCATGGCCGACTACCGTGACGGCAAGACTTTCGTAATGGAGGAGTGGACCGAGGTTGACCTGTCGGCTCTCGGCGAGGTGAACAAGGTAGTGTTGACCGCAACTCCGTCCGAGACGCTTGCCAATGCTTTCTACGGTGATTATTATGCGGTTTGCGTCGATGAGATAAAGTTCGAAGTCCCCGCTGAAGAATAATTTTTGCACAACAATGCTCATTAATTTACAGGGGCGCCGCTTTTCAAAGCGGCGCCCCTGCATTTGTAGGGATTCTGAGGGAAGTTATCCCAGTGCCACGTCGAGAATCATCATGAGGGTGAAACCTGCGGCTACTCCTATGGTCGCTATGTTGGAGTGGTGTCCGTCCTGCGATTCGGGTATCAGCTCCTCGACGACGACATATATCATTGCTCCGGCGGCAAATGCCAGCAGGAACGGCAATATCGGCAGCAACAGGTCGATAAGCAGTATCGTCAGTATGCCGGCGACAGGTTCCACCACACCGGACAGTGTCCCGTAGAGGAATGACTTGCCCTTGCCGTTGCCGTCGCTCTTTAGAGGCATGGAGATGATTGCGCCTTCGGGAAAGTTCTGTATGGCTATGCCGATCGACAGTGCCATTGCCCCGGCCAGCGATATGCCAGTGTCCCCGGCCATCGCCCCGGCCAGCACAACGCCGACGGCCATGCCTTCGGGGATATTGTGGAGTGTCACGGCCAGCACGAGTTTGGTCGAGCGTTTGAGTTTAGATTGCATGCCCTCGTCTTCGTCGGAATTGATGTGCAGGTGAGGTATTACGCTGTCCAGCAACAGCAGGAATGCCATTCCGCACAGAAAACCTCCTGCCGCGGGCAGCCATGCTGTCATCTCCTGCCTTTCGGCGATGTCGATCGACGGTATGAGCAGCGACCACACCGAGGCGGCCATCATCACGCCCGAGGCGAATCCGAGAAGCAGTTTCTGTATGCGTGGCGATATCTGGTCCTTGAGCAGGAATACCATTGCGGCACCGAGTGTCGTGCCGGCAAATGGAATCAGGAGCCCTATCAGTGTATTCATCATATTCATTCGGTATTTGGGTTTTCAAAAATATTAAAACAATTTGAAATCCGTGCAATATTTTTCGGAAGCCGCCCGAAAAGAGTTATATTTGTTGCCGGACAAGAGATTTTGTTGAATGAAGGAGATCGTTGACAGATTGATGGCGATGCAGGATCCCGATTATCGCGAGTTCCAGAAACGGCTGATCCCCAATATCGATGGCGAAAGCATCATCGGAGTGCGAACCCCGAGGTTGAGGGCGTATGCACGCGAACTGTCGAAGGACCCGTGCCGCGGGGAGTTCCTTGCCGAACTGCCGCACCGCTATTATGAGGAGAACAACCTCCATGCGTGGCTTGTGGCGTCGTGCAGCCGCGACATTGAGGTTGTGCTTGCCCGCGTTAACGAGTTCCTGCCGCATATCGACAACTGGGCCACGTGCGACATGTTCTCGCCGAAGATTTTCGGCCGTTATCCCGAACGGGTCGAAGCCGAGGTGAGGCGGTGGCTCACCGACAGCCATACATACACGGTGCGGTTTGGAATAGTGACGCTGTTGGGGTTCTATCTGGACGACAATTTCCGCACGGAACACCTTGATCTGGTTGCGTCGGTCGCCAATGAAGACTATTATGTCCGTATGGCAGTGGCGTGGTATTTCAGTACGGCTCTTGTCAAGCAGTTCGATGCGGCGCTTCCGGTCATCGAGAACCGCAGGCTCGACCGCTGGACGCATAACAAGTCGATACAGAAGGCTGTCGAGAGTTTCCGTATCGGTGACGAGCGCAAGGTCTTGCTGCGCAGCTTGAAGATGTAGAGCCATGAACCGGTGTGATTTCTCCTCGCTCGACTATCTGCGTTGCGGCAACGACCTCCAGCGTCGTTCGTACGAGATGCTGGAGCGTGAAGGGATATTCCGCAAGCTTGCTCCGTACGGGCCGCTGCTCGCCGGGACCATACCCATATGTATCGATGTCGAGGGCAGTGATCTTGACATTGTGTGCCGGACCGGTGATGCCGACGGGTTTGCCCTGTTTGCGAACGGGAAGTTCGGCCATTACGACGGCTTTTCGTCGAGTGTGCACGATGACGGTGTGGCCGTATGCCGTTTCGAGTGTGACGGTATCCCGGTCGAGATATACGCTTCGGATATCGAACCGTCCAGGTCGAACGCATACCGTCACATGCTGGTCGAAGAACGGGTGCTGCGGCTTCTGGGGGAGACATTCAGGTCGGAGGTGGTGAGGCTCAAACGGCAGGGTATGAAGACCGAACCGGCATTCGCCGTGCTTTTGGGTATGGGAGGCGATCCGTATGAAGGCATGCTTCGTCTCGAAACACTCTCCGATACGGATATACGTATTATGGCAGAAAAGGCTATGTTGATGAGAAACAAACAGATATTATGAAAAGGATTTTTATTGCACTCCTCATGTGCATTTCGATGCTCGATGTCATGGCGCTTAACGACAGTGAACGCCCCGTGGCCTTTGCGTCCCTGCCGCAGCAGGCCCGCAGTTTTATCACGGCCCATTTCCCCGATGTCGAGGTTGTGAGGTCGCTTGCAGACAAGGACCTGTTCAGCCTTGAGTATGAGGTTACTTTGGCCAACGGATTCTCCGTGGAGTTCGACCGCAAAGGTCGCTGGAAGGAGGTCGACGGTAACGGTCAGACCGTACCCGATGCCATAATTCCGCCGGCAGTACTCGAAACCGTGCGTCGGGAGTTTCCCCGTAATGTCATCATCGAGATATCTTTGGATAACGGATTGTACGAGGTGACGCTCGACAACGGTCTGGAGTTCGATATCGAAGGAAGCGGCAAAATGGTGCGTATCGACGACTGACGCCCGAGACCTCAATGACAGTGTAAATACAAGAGACGCTACCATGCGGTAGCGTCTCTTGTATTTTGTTACAGCAGGGTCTGCGGTTTTTTCGCGGTCTTGAAATTCTCGGACAGAAGCCTTGCGAACGGTGTGTCGAACGACCGTGCTTTCCGCGGGCATTTTTTTACGCAGGCGCAGCACCTTATGCAGCGGCCGGCATCGGTGTTGAGTTCGTCACCGGGCTTTATGGCTCCGACAGGGCAGTTCGCTGCACAGGCTCCGCAGTGGGTGCACAGCTCCGGATCCGTGGTCGGGGCTTTGGGGGAGGGTCGTTTTCCGGAGCGTAAAGACAATACCCCGAAAATGAACCTTATCAGCGGGAACAGCGGTTGTCCAGGCTTTCTGATGGCCGATGTGTCGACCTCCGTCATGTCATTGCGCCCGAGTTTTGCGGCGATCTCCCTGCCGAATCCGACGGCTGCGGCCAGATCCTCTGCGTCGGGTCGGCCGGCGGCAATGGGGTAACGGCTGTCGCTGTATGAGTGCTCGCCGATGAATGTCGCTGCGGCTATCACCCTGAAACCCTGTTTGCGAACGATCCCGGCCAGTTCGTCCAGCGCCGAGTCGTATGCACGGTTGCCGTAGACTGCGACTACTACGGCCGGGCTTCCGTTGCCTTCGATGGCGGCAAGCCGCTCGACTGCGATGCCGGGAAGATGCCCTCCATAGACGGGAAATGCGAAAACAGCCGTTTCGGAACTCTCGATGCGGATCGGATCGGGAGTGTGCAGCGTGAGATCCGTAGTGACGGATTCACCGCCGAGCCCCTCGGCTATGGCTCCGGCCACGCGGAACGAGGTACGTGTGGGCGAAAAGCAGATGACGCGTGATTTCATAAGATGGATTTTGTTTGTTTATGCAAATATACTATCAGGCTTGTTAAATGTCAAATCCGATTTGGCGGCCAGAGTGGAATATTGTGCGGAAAAGGTTATATTTGCAGACATGAACAATAAAAAACAGGGTATGGATAATTTTCTTGAACTCGTAAGGCGGCGTTATTCCGTGCGCCGCTACTCTTCGCAACCCGTGGAGCAGGAGAAGCTCGATTACGTGCTCGAATGTGCTCGTCTGGCGCCGTCGGCCGTCAATTTCCAGCCATGGCGATTCGTGGTTGTGAAGAGCGCCGAACGTCGTGCGGCCTTATGCTCGTGCTACAAGCGCGAGTGGCTTGCCGAGGCTCCTCTATATATAGTCGTATGTGCCGACCGCACGCAGTCGTGGAAACGCGGTTGCGACGGGCATGACCATGCCGATATCGATGCCGCCATAGCTGCGGAACATATCTGCCTTGCGGCTGCAGACTGCGGTCTCGGCACCTGCTGGGTCTGCAATTTCGACGTTGAGAAGTGTACCGAGGCTCTCGGTCTCAGCGAAGGCATTTATCCCGTTGCCATAGTGCCTGTGGGTTATGCGGCCGATTCTCCGACCGACAAGAAGCGCAAACCTCTCTCCGAGGTGGCATACGAACTGTAGTGCATGAATATTGAAAATCCGCCGCTCCCGTACGGGAACGGCGGATTTTGTTTTGTGGCTGCCGTCACAGCTTTTTGTATAGCGGCATTTCGCGGAACCGCTTTATAGACAGCGATATGTGTTTCTCGACCGTGCGTTGCGATATCCCGAGCGCAGCGGCTATCTCCTTGTTTGTCATGCCTTCGATGCGGCTCATCTTGAATATGCGGGCGGTCTGCGCCGGCAGGCGGTCGCACAGCGAGAGCACCTCCTCTATCATTATGGCCGACATGGGCGATTCGTTCGACGAGTCGATGAAGTCGCGCATGGCGAGGTTCTCCCATACACGGTTCTGTTCCATCGATTCGAAATTTATGGTGTTGAAAATTATCTTGTTGCGGCGCTCGCGTTGACGTGCTCCGTTGCGGCCCAGCAGCGCATGAGCTGGGACGAAGCCTATCGACGTGCCGATGAGATCATTGCCCGGCTTACCATCGATGAGAAGTTGGAGATGACGCACGGCTATCGCAACTTCTTCTTCAACGGCGTGCCCGAGAAGGGGGTGCCCTATGTTTTCCTGTCGGACGCGGCGCAGGGCGTACGCCTGAACCGCGACCTGCGCGGCAGCGGCCTTGTCGAGCAGCTCGACAAGTCGACAGCCTTTCCGGCACCGATCATGCTGTCGGCAACGTTCAACCCGTCGCTGGCGTATGAATATGCCCGCGCGGTGGGCGAGGAGTGCCAGGCCAATAACGTAAAGGTGTTGCTGGGCCCCGGCCTCAATATTTACCGCAACTCGCAGTGCGGACGCAACTATGAGTATTTCGGCGAGGACCCGTGGCTGACGTCGCGCATGACCGAGAATTACGTTGCCGGCATACAGTCCACCGGTACGGCCGCCTGCCTCAAGCATTTCCTGGGCAACAGCACCGAGTTTTACCGTCGTCGCTCGAATTCGGTCATCGACGAGCGTGCCGTGCATGAGATCTACATGCCCGGATTCAAGGCCGGTATAGATGCCGGTGTGGCTACCGTGATGACGGCCTACAACCAGCTCAACGGGGAGTGGTGCGGCCAGAGCGAGCATGTGATCAAGGAGTTGTTGCGCGGGGAGCTCGGTTTCCGCGGAGGTGTGGTTTCGGACTGGTCGTCGACGTACGACTGGGAGAAGATAATCAGGTCGGGTCAGAACATAGACATGGGCGGAACCCCGAAATTCTATATCGAGAAGGTTGCCAGGGATCTCTATGCCGAAGGAAAGGTTAGCGAACGTGAGATCGAGGCCATGATCCGTCCGATAGTGGCCACATGCGTGGCGTTCGGATTGTACGAGGACCGCAAGTTCGAGGGGTCGCTCGACGAGATGTTCGCACGCCATGCCGACGTGGCCTACACGGTCGCTTCGGAAGGAGCCGTGCTGCTCAAGAATGACGGTGTGCTCCCTATCGATGCCAATAACAGGCTGAAGGTGCTGTTGACGGGACGTTTCGCTACGGAGTGACCGCGCGGCAAGGGCTCGGCCGAGGTTATAGGCTTCGACAACGTGACGATGACCGATGCCCTCCGCGAGAAGTTCGGCAACAACCTGACCGTTGCAAAGGATCCTACCGTGGAGATGATAGCTGCGGCCGACATCGTAATCGCAAGCGTCGGGACGATTGACGCCGAGAGCACCGAACGCCCGTTCGCACTGCCGTCGGCCGATGAGGCATTTGTCAAGATGTGCGTAGAGAACAATCCCAACACTGTTGTGGTCGTGAACTCGGGGTCGGGTATACGCATGACAGGGTGGGCCGACAAGGCTGCCGCCATACTCTATGACTGGTATCCCGGTCAGAACGGCCTGAGGGCCATGGCCGATATTCTCGTAGGCAAGGTCAACCCTTCGGGCAAGCTCCCGATGACCATCGAGAAGGATTTCTCGGATTCGCCGGCACGCAACAGCGTTCCCAAGGGCGCTAAGATGATGCGCAACGTGAACGAATACTTCTTCCGTGTCTACGACGTCAATTACGACGAGTCGGTGCTTGTCGGTTACCGTTGGTATGAGACCAAGGGCATCGAGCCTCTCTTCCCGTTCGGTTACGGTCTCTCATATACGACCTTCTCGCTGGGTAAGGCGCGCCTCTCCTCGTCGACGATGAAGGCTGACAAACCGGTGAAGGTAAGTGTGCTGCTGACCAATACGGGTGACCGCGAGGGTGCAGAAGTCGTCCAGCTCTACATCTCGGAGAAGAATCCTACGGTTCTGCGTCCGAAAAAGGAGTTGAAGGGCTTCCGGAAGGTCAACCTGAGACCTGGCGAGAAGACCGTTGTGGAGTTCGAGATCGATACGCAGGATCTCATGTTCTGGGACGATGTGAAGCATGGCTGGGCCTTCAATGCCGGTGATTATGTCGTTTCGCTCGGAACGTCGTCTGCCGACATCAGTTTTGAACTTCCCTTCAAGGTAGAGTAGAAGGTTGGCTCTGAAAGCCCTTAAAGGGCTGTTTTATTCGGAACATCAGTTATAGTTAGTTGGTTGGGTGTTTCGGGGCGCTGTGAACGGACCGGTCCGTTGCAGCGCCTGTTTTTTAGAATCCGGATTCGCAGTCGAAAACCATCGTCTCGCCGGTTGCCGGGTGGCGGAACTCGATGTGCGAGGCGTGCAGGAAAAGCCGTGATGAAGGGTGTCCGTAGAGGGCGTCGCCGGCAATCGGAGTCCCGAGTCCGAGCGGGTGTGCCGAATGTACGCGCAGTTGGTGCGTGCGGCCTGTGCGTGGTGTGAATTCTACGGCCGTGACCTCTGCGCGGCGTTCCGTAACACGGTATTCCGTTACGGCCTGCTTGCCGTGCTCCGGGTCCGCTATCTGGCGAGGTCTGTCGAGCGGGTCGGGTCTCAGAGCCAGTTCTATACGGCCGCTGTCGGCCGCGACCGGGCCGTCGAGAAGGGCTTCGTACCGTTTGACTATCGTTCGGTCGTGGAATTGCGATTGAAGTTTGCGGTATGTGTCGAGGTCCTTGGCGACCAGAATGATGCCCGAAGTCTCCATGTCGAGGCGGTGGACCACCATCGTCCGCTCCGCATTCCTGAAACGCTGCCGGGCCCACTCCTCTACGGACGGTGCGGAGCCCTTACCTTTTACGGACAACATTCCGGCGGGCTTGTTGATGACGGCAAGACTGTCGTCTTCGTATATGACGGTCGGGGAAGGTGTCTCCCTTTGGCGGTGCCGCTCGACATCGAGGCCGTCGAGCATGAATGCGAGTATGGGGCCGCATTTGCCGCGGCAGGCAGGGTAGTAGCACCCTTCGTGGCGTATCTCTCCCACGGGTGACCGGCCGAGCCAGAATTCGGCCATGGCGACAGGCTGCAGGCGGTTGGCGTAAGCATATTGCAGCAGTTTCGGGGCTGCGCATTCGCCTGCTCCGGCCGGAGGCGTGCGTTGTGGCGTCGGGGCAAATATCTCGCACAGGTTTTTGGTCATGCCCCGGGCGTTCATTATGACGAAATGTTCGAAAAGACGCATCTGAAGCGCTTCCGAACGCCTTTTGCGCTCGGCTCTAAGTGCTGATATCCTCTTTTCGCTGATGTCAGCTGCGGCGCGGGCATCGGAAATGCGTTTGTCCCAAAGCTGTTTCAGGCGGCGGTATTCGGCCTTCTGGTATTGGCTTTCGCGTATCATCGCGTCGAGTTCAGCCGGATCATCGGTATGCAGCCGCCGTTCGGCACGCCTGGCCTTGTTCCCGTTGAGGGTCTCTTTGGCCCGTGCAAGTTCCGCTGCAGCCAATTCCCCGATTTCGGCGGCGTACCGTATGGCCGCGATGCGTTCGGGGGCTGACTCCAATTCAGAGATTCTGCGGTTGATTTCCGAAATTTCAGCCTCTTCGCGGCGGAAGAAGTCGCCGGGGCGAAGCATGTCGTAGACCGGAGGAACGAAATAGGGGTGGTCGTTGTCGCCTGCCAGATTCCCCGAAAAGGCTGCCAGAAATCCGATACGGTCTTCTGCGTCGCGCACGACCAGCACGCCGAACATCTTGCCGGCGGCTATCTCGTCGCCCCACTCGCTGCGGGTCTTCATATAAGAGCGCACCATACCGGCCGCAGCTACGCATAGCGGGTGCGGCTCGTAGTCGAACGGGTCATTGAACCTGTCGGGCAGGTCTGCCGCGTCGACATTCGTGTCGAAACCGTGCAGTCGGATTTCGCTGTGAGGCATTATATCTCATTGCCCTTGACCTCGGGCAGCTGCTGTGACGGTACTGCCTGGACCGAAGGCTTTGTGATGATGCTGTCGACGATGAATTTTGTAAATCCGCGCCAGGGCAACGCTCCGAAATACTCCTTGTAGTGGAGCTCTACCGTCTTGCCTCCTTCGAGCATCAGGCGGCGGGCAAGGTCTTCGTTGTCGACCGAGAACTCGAATTCGTACGACTGTATCGAGCCGGCCGTCTTCGACCGTATGCCAGACTGTATGAGCTTGCCTTCATACGTCTTGAATAGAACGCCCTTGTAGACTACATAGTTCAGTTCACCGCTCTTGACACCTTCGCCGAAGACGAAATAGAACCTGAAGTAGATGAATAGTGCCGCTGCTACCGCAATAATCAGCACTACGATGGTCCATA
>DXGW01000205.1 GCA_019113665.1 Candidatus Alistipes excrementipullorum | reverse complement strand
GGAAAACACACGTCAACAGAAAATCGCGCGGCAGATACAGCGCGACATGGCCGACATCTTCAGCAAGGAGGCGGCCGCATTTGTCAAGGGTGTGATGATCACCGTGACGACCGTCAGGGTGTCTCCCGACTTCGGATATGCGAAAATCTATGTCAGCGTATTCCCGTTCGAACGCAGCGGCGAAATACTCGATGCGCTGCACGAACACATCAAACAGATACGCCACGCTCTCGGCTGCCGCGTACGCAACCAGCTGAAGACAGTTCCCGAAATAGAGTTCTTCATCGACGACTCGCTCGAATACATCGAGAACATCGAACACCTGCTCAAACAGGAGGAGTAACACAATGATCTGGCGGCTGTTCGCTCGACGATACCTCTTCTCGCGCAACTCCCGGTCGGTGATCAACATCATATCGGGAGTCAGCGTCGTGGCCGTGGCCGTGCCGGTCGCAGCCATGATCATACTGTTGTCCGTTTTCAACGGCTTCGAGTCGCTCGTCAGGCAGCTCTGCTCGGCATACGACGCCGACATCACGGTATCGCCGGCCACAGGCACGGCTTTCGAAACCGCAGCGCTCGACGACATGGCGATAGCCGGTGCAGAGGGAGTCGGGGCGGTATCGTTCGTGCTGGAGCAGGGCGCCCTGCTCGAATACAAGGGCAACCAGGCCACTGCCACCATAAGGGGCGTCGACGGGAACTACGCCGCAGTCATGCCCGTCGAGGAGACGGTGCAGAACGGACGGTTCCGCGTACAGCTGGGCGAGGACGTCAACGAAGTGATACTCGGACAGGGGCTGGCCTACGCATTGGGGGTCCATTCGTTCGTGGTCGACGACGTGACCGTCTATGCACTGAAACGCAGCACGTTCTCGACATTGCTGCCCATGGACGGATACACCGCCGCAAGTTTCCCGATCTCCGGCACCTTCACGATCGACGCCGAAACCGACCGCAACAACGCCATAACATCGCTGCGGGCGGCACAGAAGCTCTTCAACTATCCCGACAAGGCGACAGCCCTGCTCGTACGCACGGACGACGGAGCCGACGCGACCAAAGTCAAGCGCGGTATCGAACGCATCGCGGGCGACGGATTCAAGGTGCAGACCCGTGACGAACGGAACGCAACACTCTACCGCATAATGCGATACGAGAAGTGGGGAATATTCCTCATCTCGCTGATGGTGCTGGTCATAGCCTCGTTCTCGATCGTCGGTTCGCTCGTCATGCTCATCATCGACAAGCGGGAGGACATCTGCACACTTAGAGCCATGGGCGCCGACACACGGCTCGTCAGACGCATATTCACGGCCGAAGGAATGATGATCTGCGGCATCGGCGGCGCAGCCGGACTGGCGGCCGGAATCGCTCTCTGCCTCATTCAACAGCGCTTCGGGCTGATAACAATACCGGCCGAATCGTTCCTCACGGACGAATACCCCGTAAGGCTCTGCGGCACCGACATCGCCGCAGTCGGAATATCGTTCATTCTGACGGCATGGTGCATCTCGGCGGCAACGGTCGCCGCAATGATCCCGCGGGAACGAAAATAACAGCGCCGCTCATAAACGCGGAATGTCTCATTTTACCGGTATCCGCGATCCGGAAATAATTTTTAACATTTTTTTAACATACGATTTCCGGCATTCCACCACGCCGGAACCGGCAATCCAATTGTCTGAAAATCATCTGCGGGAGATTCAGGCCGCATGGCACTGCACCCGATTTTGCCATTTGAGCGCCTTTTTAACATCTTTTTCGCGCCTTTACAGACATATTTTGTTTGTTATAAGGAAAATATTACGTATTATTGCATTAAATTTCAACGTATAATGCATATGCGTAAATTATTGTCTATCACATTATCCGTGCTCTGCACGGTTTGTGTGGCGGCAGCGCCTGCCCCACAAACTCCCGACACCGGACAAAGCAGCGATGTCGCCAAAACAACGATAGAAGCCGATTCCACTCAGGGAATCCTCTTCTATTTCGTCCCTAAAGTCTCGATGTTCTTTTACGCCGGTAACGAGAAAGCAATAAAGGAAGCCTCCGAGATGATCGAACAGCACCGCACCGAAATCGAAAACGGCGAGATGTTCATATCGGTCAACGGCTACAGCTCTTCGTTCATCACCGAATACTCGAACTACAAGATGGCCAAGGTGCGCAGCAACCAGGTGAAGTCGTACTACATAACCAACCTCGGAATGAAGGAGGAGTACTACATCACCAAAAACCACACAACAGCCTACAAGGGCGACAAGAACGTGGTGGCCATGCTCAAGCTCATCAAGAAGGAGGAACTGGTCTCCGAACAGCCCGAAACCAAACCCGAAACGGCAGAGGAACCGGCACAGCCGGCAGAACCCGCAACAACGGAACCCGCAACGGAACCAGCTGTTGAGCCCGTTGCCGAAACGGCACCCGCCGAAACAGCCGTTGCGGCAGAGGAGCAGCCGGCGGAAACGACCGCTGCAACCGTTCCGGCCGAGACCCTCACACCGGCCGAGACGGTCGTTCCCGAAAAGCAGGGATATTCGTGGGAGAACTCGCGCTGGAGCGTCAAGACCAACATTCCGGCATGGGCGCTCGTCGTTCCCAACCTCGCGGCGGAATACCGATTCGCTGACCACTGGTCGGTAGACGTCCCCCTCTACTACAGCTGCTGGACAACGGCCCGCACATACCGTTTCCGCACACTGGCCGTACAGCCCTCCGTGCGCTACTGGCTCAAGCCCGAATGGAAGGGACACTTCTTCGGCGTACATCTGACGGCCGGACAGTTCAACATCTCGGTAGACAAGAATACGCGTTATCAGGACGTCAACGGAATGTACGGTGTCGGAATCGACTACGGCTACGCCCTCAAGTTCACAGAACACTGGGGCATGGAGTTCAACATCGGCGCCGGTTACATCTACACCAAGTACAACTCATACTACAATATCAAGAACGGCACGTGTTTTGATACTTCGGTCAAGAACTACTGGGGTGTAACCCGTTGTGGCATATCATTAATCTACAGAATAAAATAAACGGAAAGTGGTATGAAGTCATTACTTAAGATATTTACGGCGCTGACGGCCGTTGTTGCCGCCGTCTCCTGCGTGCACGAATACCCGTCCGAAGAGGTGAACCCGACTTTGGTCGATACCAAAATCACGTTGACTACCTAGCCTGCATTTACCCACAGCTCGATCCTCGGAACACGTAACGGAGATAGTTTCGACTGCATGTATTTCGTGGTCGAGATCCACGAGAACGACTTCGGTCCGGAACCGTTGATCCGCCGTGAAATGGGTGCGGCCAAAGATGCAAACGGCTCGGCTACGATCGAACTCAACGAAAAACTCGCTGCCGGCAAGTACAAATGCGTGGCATATGCCGTTGCCGCCAACGATACCGACGGAACAGGGTCGATATACTCGCTCGACGACCTCTCGAACATCGGCTTCGACGGCGAATACCCCGGAAATACCGACGCAAAGGAGAGCTACGAGATCCGCTTCGACCTCGACATAACCTCCGACGAGTGGTTCTCCAGAGCCGAGGTGTCGAAACTCATGTCGAGCCCCATGGGCAGCGTCGAGGTCATAAGCACCGACGTCGAGGAGTTCATCAAGCATGAAATGACCCGCCTCGACCAGAAAGGCAACGACTCGCGCGTGGACCTCTGGCAGTGGGAGGACTACTACGTACTCTGGAAGTACGACCTCTACTACCCCGTCCGCTACAACGCATACACGGGCCTGCCAAACAAGGCCGAAACAGCCGTGTCGTTCAAGGCCGACATCGTCCCCCAGTCCGAAACCGAAGCATCGCTCGGATTCGACTACATCTTCGTGAACGGCGAGTCGTCGCAGATAAACCTCACGCTCGAGGTCTATGACAAGAACAATACGCTGCTCAACGTCTACAGCGGAATCAACGTCCCGCTCGAACGCAGCAAAACCACGATCATTCGCGGCGAGTACCTGACCAACCGAAAGGACCCCGGTATCGGAATCGACCCCGGATTCGACGGTGACATAGACATTAACCTGCCCGATTGATACTACCGACTAACCCAAAGACAACAATGAAGAAATACATCATACTGATCAGTTCGATGCTGTTCGCTGCCGCCTGCAGCAACGAAGAGTGCGGGTCGGCTCAAGAGGGCGAATCCGTAACAATCAGCATCTCGGCCTCCGTAGCCGACAACTTCACACGAGCCAATGCCGACGAGACCGTCGTCGCCGACCGCTGCATTCTCGAGATATACAACGCCGACGGCACACCGTACGACAACAAGCGTATTGTCTCCACGGCCGACGCCTCGGGAAAATTCAACTTCGAACCCAAAATCCTGTCGGGACGCAGCTACAAGTTCGTGTTCTGGGCCGACAAGTCGGGCGCAACAGCCGATGACGACCTGCACTACGACACGTCGAACGGACTGCGGGACATTGCCGCCGTGACGACAGGACTCACCGCCTGCGACATGGAGTACGACGCATTCTTCGCTACGGCCGACGTCATCTCCGACAAGTCGCAATCGCTGAGCGCAACGCTCCGCCGTGCCGTCTGCCGCATCAACGTGGCAACAGGATTCGTACCGGCACAGACCGGCAGCCATACGGTTGACGTGGCATTTGCCGACGCACCCGCACGATTCGATGCCCTCACCGGCAGCGTGAGCGGAGCCGAGGCCGCAACCTCAACCTCAACGGTAGAAATAGCCTCGGCGGGAACACAGCTCGAATGGTACACGTATCTGTTCGCCCCGGCGGAAGCCGGCAGCCGTACGGTCAACTTCGACATGACGGCAACGGCCCCGGACGGCAGCGACGCCGAGTTCTCGTATGAATTCCGCGACATTCCCGTTCAGCGCAACTACCGGGTGAACGTATCCGTCGGAAAACAGGCCGGTCTGGCTGTGAACCTGTCAGCCGAATAGCCCGAGATCAAAGAGACACAAAACCAAACGAAATAAACAAACTGAGTTACAACCTCCCTGCCGGAAGGGCAAACCCTAAAAACCCAACACACAAATGAAGAAACTGTTTTTAGCAGCAGCAATGCTTGCTCTGGCCGTAACATCGTGCCAGAAAACCGAAGACCTCGCAGGAAATACGGGGAACCAGGCCGACGTCAGGATCGCAGTGAACCTGCCGGCCGAAATGAACGCCGTACGCAGCCAGGAGAATCCCGGCATCGGCGATATGGTCAACCGCTGCATCATGGAGATCTACCTCGACGGCGAACTCTACGGCGAACGCCAGGTAGCCGCAGTGGAGAACAAACAGACGAGCTTCTCGGCACGTCTGGTTTCAGGCAAAACCTACAAGTTCGTATTCTGGGCCGACTGCGCCGAAGGTACGACGGCCGACAACTTCGCCGACAAACACTACGCAACGGACGACCTCTCGAACGTCTCGATCCTCGACCCCGCACAGTACAGCGGCAGCAATGACGAGCGTGACGCCTTCTTCGCAGTGAAGGAGGTTGAGGTTTCAACCGCCACGACCGTCAGCGCCGAACTGCGCCGTCCGTTCGGACAGCTCAACGTCAAGACCCTCGACATGAACGACGTGCCGAAGTCGCTGCGCCCCACGAAAGTCGCGCTGACCTTCGACGAGGTACCGACCGGAATCAACCTGCTTACAGGTGAGCTCACGCAGCAGACCGCTGCCGTGGCATATGCCGAAAGCCATGAACTGGCCGACGCCTCGGGCAACCTCTCGTTCGACTATGTCTTCGCCCCGCAGACCGCAGGCGAGCAGCGTCTGGTCAACTTCACCATGTCGTTCCTCGACGATGCAGGCACACAGGTGGCTTCGGACTACGAGTTCACGAACATTCCCGTTCAGCGCAACTACCGCACCAACGTATCGGGCAACCTGCTCACCAAGAAAGCCGACATTACGGTAACCGTGGATCCGGTATTCGGCGATGAGGATATCGACCACACGATAACCGAAGCGGCAACCATCGAGGAACTCAACAAGGCTCTGGCCGAGGGTGCCGAGAACGTTGTCCTCACCCAGGCCCCGACCGAGGATTCGCAGATAACGATCCCGCACGACTACAGCATCGAGAACAAGGAGATCTCGATCTCGCTGCCGGC
>DXGW01000204.1 GCA_019113665.1 Candidatus Alistipes excrementipullorum | reverse complement strand
GCCAGAAGGCCGATGTGTCGGAGTATTTGAGCATCGTACCGTTACCCTCGCGCAGGCACTCCGGAACCTCGGTTGCCGAGCAGTAAATGGGTGTGAGGCATGACGTTGCAGCATCGTCGACACCGAACCACAGTATGCCCATGTCTGCCGGGAGGTGCGGGCGGGCCTGTGCGACGAACCAGAAACCGGTCTGCTGCGTTGCCGTCGCACGCTCGTTGCAGTACTCTACGCCGTCGACTTCGAAATACATCGGACGCCAGCGGTACGGGCAGTGGTTGCCACCGGCTCCGATGTCGGTGGTCATGTCCATCGGGGTGCCCTCATAGTGGTCGCGCATGCAATCGAATACGGTCTTGGGCGATACCTTGGTACGGGGCTTTACCCACAGCGGCATGCGGTTGTCGGGATTGTAACCCATGGCGAAATCGACATATTTGTCCATGTTGTCGGCTACGGTGCGGAAAAAGGCCCATACGCGCGATTCACAACCGCGCATGGCTCCGAAGTTGAGCGGGGCATACGCGTCGCAGAAACTGAACTCGTCGTCTGAACCTTCGAAATATCCGCGTTCGCGTGCGAACGTAATCACGTCGGGCGAATAGAGGCAGTTTTCGGGGTCATTCTTCGGGAATGTGGTTATACGTGCCTGATTGGCGTGCGCCGAGACGTAACCGTCGGGTATGCGCCGTGCAACCCATACGATCCCCTTGCCGTATTTGCCCTTGCCGATAAGCTCCATGATCCAGGCTTCGTTCTGGTCGGCTATCGAGAACGATTCGCCGCTCGATGCGTAACCGTATTCGGCTGCAAGGTCGGATATGACATTGATGGCCTCGCGGGCGGTCCTGGCGCGCTGCAACGCTATGTATATGAGGGAACCGTAATCCATTATTCCGTTGGGATCGCCGAGCTCCTCACGTCCTCCGTATGTGGTTTCGGCTATGATGAGCGAGTGTTCGTTCATGTTGCCTATGGTTGCATATGTGGTTTCGGCCTGCGGGATTTCGCCGAGGTATTTACCCGTATCCCATTCGTAGACGGGCATCATCGCCGAGCGGTGTTTCGACGGCGTATATTTGTACAGGCAGCCGTAAAGCTGGTGCGAATCTGCTGCATAGCTGACCATTATCGACCCGTCGGTCGATGCACCCTTCGTTACGATGAAGTTGGTGCATGCGGCTGCGGCATAGGCGGCCGAACCGAACAAAAGCGTAAAAAACAGTTTTTTCATTCTTACAAGCGGATTTGATGTTTCGCAAATGTACGAAAAACTTTTCTACTTTCCTTTTTCTTTGTTACATTTGCGTAAAAGTGAAAACGATGTCCGTAACAAGTCAACTGGAGGTCGTAAAATCGACCCTGCCCGAGGGTGTGACGCTTGTCGCAGTCTCGAAGATGCACCCGGCAGAACTTATAACCGAAGCCTATGAAGCCGGGCAGCGGGTTTTCGGCGAGAGCCGCCCGCAGGAACTCAAGGCCAAATATGAAATTCTGCCCAAAGACATAAGGTGGCACATGATAGGCCATCTGCAGACCAACAAGGTGAAATACATAGTGCCGTTCGTTTCGCTGATCGAATCGGTCGACAGCGCACATCTGCTCGAAGCCATCGACAAGGAGGCGGCCAAGTGCGGACGTACGGTCGACTGTCTCTTCGAGATCCACGTTGCGGCCGAGGAGACCAAGACGGGCTGGAACTATGACGAGTTGCGTGAATATGTGGCCGGAGGCGCACTTGCGTCGCTGCAACATGTACGCATGCGCGGTGTTATGGGTATTGCAACCAATACAGACGACGAGTCTGTCATCAGGCGCGATTTCGAACGCCTGGCGCAGTACAGGGCCGAATTGGCCGCCTTTTTCGGCGAGGAGTTCGATACGCTCTCGATGGGAATGTCCGATGACTACCCCATTGCCATAGAGTGCGGTTCGACGATGGTGCGCGTAGGTTCGATGATATTCGGACAGCGTGATTACGGAGCCCGATAACGACATTTTGAATATGAAAAAGCCGCGTTTCTCGAAGAAACGCGGCTTTTTTGTTGCATTGCGGACGGTCAGCGCACACGCAGACGTTTGCCGATGCTCAGGGTCTTGTTCCGGTTGATGCCGTTGAGCTGGCATATGCGGGTGACGGTCGTATGGTACTTTACCGCTATTCCGCTGAGAGTATCGCCTTTGCGCACGACATAATAACGTTTCGCTGCCTCCTCGGCGGCTTCGCGCTTGTCGTCTTCCTCGTTGGCGATTTCGTCCTCGAAGTTCTGGTCATATTTCGAATAGATGTCGAAATAGCTCCGCTTGAGCAGGAATGTCTCACGTCGTAACATGCCCGACGAGAAGTCGATAAGGCGTTCCGGGTCGAACGACTGGCCGTAATAGCGGGTCTCGAAATGCAGGTGCGGGCCGGTGCTGCGACCCGTGCTTCCTCCGAGGGCAACTATCTGACCGGCCGTAACCCAGTCTCCGGCCTCGACCAGACGTTTCGAGAGATGTCCCATATAGGTCTCCAGGCCGTTGTCATGGCGTATGATCACCAGGTTGCCGTACCCTGTTTTGGTGTCCTGCGAGAAACGCACACGACCGTCGAATGTGGCATATACGGGGTCGCCTTCCTTGAGCGGCAGGTCTACGCCGTTGTGGTTGCGGCGGCGACGCGGCCCGTAATGCGAACTTATGCGGCCCTTATATGGGTAGTGGTAGCTTTTCAGCGAATCGACGAGCGCTATGGCAACCGATTGCGGCAATGAACTCAGTTCCACTTCACGGTATGGCGATATTATGGTCGAATCCCAATATTTAACATATATAGAGCTGTCCTGCGGTATTTCTCGGTCGCGTACGTAGCGCCACGTGTTGTCGTTGAACAGGACGATCTTGATTGCTTCGTTGATGCTCGGCAGCGTATCGACGACCAGCGGTTTGTTGTCGAGTTCCTTTACCGGGGCTACCGGAGCAGGTTTCGTGTTGGTTGTCGCTACGGCTGCGGCCGGTGTCTCGGCCGGTGCGGTATTGGCGGCCACGATTGCCGTTTCGGCAGTTGTCGTCGCGGCAGGTTCCTGGGCGTATGAGCCGGTAGTACAGAATGCGGCTGAAATTGTCAGTATGGCGGTTCTGATTGCTGTTTTCATGCGTCTTGTTTCTTTATCAATTCCTCGGCAGCCTCCAGCGCGGAATAGAACTCCTCGCCGAAACGCCTTATTATCGGTTCCTTTAGCGACTTGTAGACAGGTATCCCGAGCCTGCGGCCGTTGGTGCATGCCGTGCGGCATACGTCCCAGCGATGGTAGTTGAGCCCTACCGTGCCGTTCGAGAAGTTCACGAGCCTTATCGGGTAGAGATGGCACGATATGGGCTTGCGGAACGAACATTCGCCGTTGAGATATGCCTTCTCGATCGCGCACAGCGTGATTCCGTCTTCACGGTAGGCATATGCGCATTCGGCATCACCGACCAGAGGCGTGGTGTATTCCCCGTCGGTGTCTACAACCATGAACCCCTGCCTTTCGACCGCCTCGATCCCTTCGGGCGTCATGTATGGGCGGTATGCGTCGAACTCCTCCTCCAGAATGTCCACCTCGTCCATTTCGAGCGGGGCCCCGGCGTTGCCTTCCACGCAACACATGCCCTTGCACCTGGCTATGTCGCACGCAAAACATTCGGTCAGCAGGTCGGTGCTGACGATCTTGCCGTCGATTTCTATCATCGTCGCCCTCATCTGCCGCAGGTGTCAGCGATTACGATGTCGAAGAGTTCACCGAGGCTCATGCCCATTGCTTTGGCCTGTTTCGGAACGATGCTGCCGGCGCTCATGCCGGGTATCGAGTTGATCTCGATCATGTACGGGCGTCCGTCGGGCGTCACGATGAAATCGATGCGGACGACACCGCGGCAACGGCACACCTTGTATGCCTCGAGAGTCATGCGGTTGAGCTCGGCCTTCACTTCGGGTGTTATGTCGGCCGGTGTTATCTCATTGGACATGCCTGCCGTATATTTGGCCTCGTAGTCGAAGAATTCGTTCTTGGGTACGATTTCCGTAACCGGGAAGAGATACTCCCTGCCTCCGGCAATCATCACGCCGCAACCCATTTCGCGGCCGGCGATGAACTCTTCGATCAGTACTTCGTCGCTCTCCTTGAAGGCTTCGTTCACGGCGTCGGCGATCTTCTCCTTTTCGGTGACCTTGGTTACGCCGAAACTGCTGCCGCTGGCATTGGGCTTGACGAATACGGGCAGCCCAAGTTTCTCGACCACCTCGTCGGGCGATACCTTGTCCCCCTTGTAGAGGAAGATATCCTTTGCCACACGTATGCCGCGCGTTGCAACGGCCCGCTTGGTCGATATCTTGTCAAATGTGATTACCGACGATACCATCGGGCACGACGAATACGGAATACCCATGATGTCGAGGTATCCCTGCAGTTTGCCGTCCTCGCCCGGGGTGCCGTGGATTATTATTAGCGCGTAGTCGAATTCGAAGCGTTCGCCTTCGACCGTAAGCGAAAAATCGGTCTTGTCGAACTGGTACTGTTTGCCGTCGGCGGCCGTATAGTGCCAGTCCCGATGGTAGACGTCGATAACCTTGACGTCGTACTTCTCCTTGTCGAGAGCGGCATTTATCTGTTGTGCGCTTTGCAGTGCGATTTCCCTTTCCGACGAATTTCCGCCGGCAAGCAAAGCAATTCTCAATTTGTTCATCTTCCTATGGATTATATATGTCCTTGTATCTGAATTCGAGTATCTCGCCTATCATCTTGACGAACTCGCCGGCTTCGCGGTTATCGGGGTCGATCTTCAGTGCCGCATTGAAATCGTTAAGGGCATTGCCCCACTCATTGCGGCGGTAGAAATAGCGGCCGCGTTCGATATATGCGTCGGCTCCCCCGCCGTTTGCAATCCTGCCGTCGAGAAGTTTGCGCTCGTCCGCCGCTTTTTTGAGCAGCCCGTGCGACGATATGTATTTTGCCACGCCGTCACATACCATGTCGGTGATTGATTCGCCGCGGGCCGCGCGTTCGCGGATCTCGGTCGACGAATATTCAAATGTCGGCGCATCGGCCAGATAGGTTATCCTGTCGAGATAACGGTCTACGGCGTACCCCTTGCGCGGATATACGTATATGTCGTATTTGTCGAGCAACTCGCGGTAATCCTTCCACTTGTCGAGTTGCGGTATGATGTCGGCACCCATCAGTACCGAGAAACGCATCTCCTTGCCGTGGTTCTGCGTCAGGTACCGCAACGTATCGATCGTGTATGACGGTTTGTCCAGCAGGAATTCGATGGCCGAGGCCTGTATCGCCTGCGGATATTTGGATTCAAGGCATGCAGTTTCAACCATTTCGAACCGCGCAAGTTCCGGCATCAGGCCGTCGGCCTCTTTCAGTGGGTTCTGCGGCGATACGATGAATATCACACCGTCGCACAGCCCCTGCCCGATGACGTGCTCGGCCAGAGCCATGTGCCCCTTGTGTATGGGGTTGAACGAACCGAAATAGAGAAATACATGCTTCATTGCCTGTCTGTACCTTTCAGGAACTTGCTTATTATGTCTGCAGCCTCTTTTACGGCACTTTCGAGGTCGTCGTTGACTACCACATGGTCGAATTCTGGTGCCTTGCCCAGTTCGAACGAGGCTTTGGCGATACGCCTGGCAATAACTTCGTCGCTGTCAGTACCGCGTCCGCGCAGGCGTTTTTCGAGCTCCTCGATCGACGGCGGCATGACGAAAATCGAACAGGCATCGTCGCCGAATATGTGTTTGAGGTTGATGCCGCCCATGACGTCCACGTCGAACACTATAACGTTGCCTTTGGCCCAGATGCGTTCCGTCTCGCTCTTGAGCGTGCCGTAGCATGTCCCGTGATAGACCTCCTCCCATTCGACGAAACGCTCCTCCTCGACGGCCTTCCTGAATTCGGCGTCGGTCAGGAAATAGTAGTCCACGCCGTTCTGCTCGTTTCCGCGCGGTTTGCGGGACGTGGCAGAGATCGAAAACTCGAACTGCGGGAATATGGCGAGCAGGCGCTTTACGATTGTGGTTTTCCCGCTGCCGCTCGGGGCCGAGAATATGACGAGTTTGCCCATGTTCTTTCCGGTTTACAGAATGTTGAGTACCTGTTCCTTGATCTTCTCCAGTTCGTCCTTCATCTTGACTACGAGGATCTGTATGTCGGAGTCGTTGGCTTTCGAACCGAGCGTGTTGATCTCGCGCCCGAGCTCCTGTGCTATGAAGCCGAGCTTGCGTCCTGCACCCTCCTCGCTTGCAGCTACTTCGCGGAAGTATTTGCAGTGATTTGTCAGGCGGACCTTCTCTTCGGTGATGTCGAGTTTCTCGATGTAGAAGATCATCTCCTGTTCGAGGCGGTTGTTGTCAACCTCGACGCCGATGCTCGCAATGTTCTCGCGTATGCGGTTGCGTATGGTTTCGGTGCGGGCCTTCTCGAAAGGTATCACCATGTTCTTGTACTCTTCGATTCGGTCTATGCGTTTGAGCATGTCGGCTATGAGCGTGGCCCCCTCCTGCGTGCGGAATGCATCGAGGGCCTTTACCGCCTGTGCCGTGGCCTCGACTACGGCGGCACTCTCCTCTTCGCTTACGGCCTGTGTATCCGACGTCACGACGTTTGGCATCTTTACGACGGTCGGAACAATTGCATCTGCTCCGGCCTTCAGCCCTGCGAACTCCATGGCGTCGTTCAACTGCTGGACATAAGCCTTGAACAGATCGCGGTTGATCTGAGCCGTGGGTACGGTCTCGGTTGTCTCCACCGATATGAAAACCTCGACCTTGCCGCGTTGCAGGGTTTTTGCAATCATGTTGCGTATCTCGTATTCAGCCTCCCTGTATATGGGCGGGATACGGATTGCGAGGTCGAGCTGTTTGGAATTGAGCGACCGTATCTCTACGGTTATTTTCTTGTTTCCGGAATGCACTTCGGATTTGCCGAAGCCGGTCATGGATTTGATCATGTTCGTAGCGTATGATATTTGGTCGACAAAGTTACAAAACAATCGCAGATTTTGCTTCATGGCCGCCACAAAAAGATAAATATTTGCCCATGGCGGTACAAAGTCGGCGAATTTGTGTATATTTGTATAACCTTACTGTTATAGCGCAAACAATAAATAACCTTTTTACAGAAATATTCAGTCAGTTATGAAAAAGCACAACTTCAACGCCGGACCTTCGGTATTACCGGACGTGGTCCTCAACAACGCCGCCAAGGCAATTATCGATTTCAACGGTTCCGGTCTTTCGCTGCTCTCGATTTCGCACCGTACCAAAGATTTCGAGGACGTACTCAACCAGGCTCAGGAGCTCTTCCGCGAGTTGCTCTCAATTCCGGACAACTACAAGATCTTTTTCGTAAGTGGCGGTGCAAGTACGCAGTTCTTCCATATTCCGGCAAACTTCCTCAAGACCAAGGCCGGTTATGTGAATACTGGCGTATGGACAAAAAAGGCCATCAAGGAGGCCAAGCATTACGGAGAGGTTGAGATTGTGGCATCGTCCGAGGATCGCAACTTTACGTATATTCCCAAGGGATTCGAGATACCCACCGATATAGATTACCTTTATATCTGTGCCAACAATACCATATACGGAACCGAGTACAAGACGGACCTGGATTCGCCGGTGCCCCTGATCGCCGACATGAGCTCCGACATACTGAGCCGCCCGGTCGACGTGTCGAAGTACGCCCTGATCTACGGAGGTGCGCAGAAGAATCTGGCTCCTGCAGGTGTTACCTTTGTCATAATCCGCGAGGATATGCTCGACAAGGTTGTCCGCGATCTTCCGTCGATGGTCAACGTAAATACCCATGTCGCCAACAACTCGATGTTCAATACCCCGCCGGTATTCCCCATCTATGTACTTAACGAGACTCTCAAATGGCTCAAGAGCATCGGCGGCGTAAACGAGATCTACCGCCGCAATGTCGAGAAGGCAAAACTGCTGTACGACGAGATCGACCGCAACTCGCTCTTCCGCGGTACAGTCGAGGTAGAGGACCGCTCGTTGATGAACATATGCTTCGTGATGACCGAGGGCAACGAGGAGCTGGCTCCCGAATTCCTCGAGTTTGCAAAGTCGCGCGGCATGGTCGGCATCAAGGGCCATCGTCTGGTCGGCGGTTTCCGTGCGTCGTGC
>DXGW01000203.1 GCA_019113665.1 Candidatus Alistipes excrementipullorum | reverse complement strand
ATGCCACCGTAAACATGATCACGATGGGCCTTCCGCTCGCCATGCTTCTGGCAGCCATCATGACCATGGGCAATCTCGGCGAGAACTACGAGCTGCTTGCGATGAAGTCGGCCGGAATGTCACTGCCGAAGATTCTCAAGCCGCTGATCGTGGTAGTCGGGCTTATCTCTATAAGCGGATTTTTCATCATCAACGACCTTGTGCCGTACTGCAACCGCAAGATGTACAGTATCATCTACGACATCAGGCAGCAGAAGCAGACTCTCGAATTCCAGGACGGTCTCTTCTTTACCGGAATTGAGAACATGAGTATACGCGTCGAGAAACAGGACCCGAAAACCCACCTGCTGCGTGGTATCCTCATATACGACAACCGCAACATAAACGGCAACATGACCACTACGGTCGCCGATTCGGGTTACATACGGCTTTCCGACAACAAAAAATACCTTCTCGTAACGCTATATCACGGTGAGACCTACGAACAGACCCGTAACAGCCAGTGGTACAACAAGAGCGCATTGAGACACCACACGTTCGACCGTCAGGACGGCACGATCCCCATGACCGGATTCGATTTCGAACGCAGCGACGCCAGTGCATTCGGCGGCAGCAGCCAGACCCGCAACATCACCGAGCTGCAACACGCCATAGACTCTCTCGACATTCTCGTAAACAACGCGACGACCAGTTCGTACGAGCCGCTGTTGAAACAGCAGATATTCCAGAAAGACGAAAACATTCTGGCCATGCCGGGCGACTCCCTGTATGAAGACCGCAGCGACTACCGCGACATGCTTGCCACGGATTCTATCCCTGCGCTCGGCATACGCGACAAGAACGCAATATGGAAATCGGCGCGCAACTCGGCCAAGAGTTCGCGCAACATGTTCGCATTCGACGAATCGACTGCCAAGGAGGCCCTGAACCAGTTGTACCGAAGCAAGAACGAATGGCATCGCAAACTCGCGTTCCCGGTGTCGATCATGATCTTCTTCCTGATAGGCGCGCCTCTTGGAGCCATTATCCGCAAGGGAGGACTCGGAATGCCGATCGTCGTATCCGTGATATTCTTCGTGATATACTATATCATCAGTATCTCAGGCGAAAAGATGGCCCGGGAAGGGGACTGGAGTTCATTGCTCGGCATGTGGATATCGTCCATAATACTCGCGCCCGTGGCAGTATATCTGACATACAAGGCTACGAATGACTCGGCATTGCTCGATGTCGACTGGTATGTCGGCAAATACAAGCACTACAAGGAGATGTTCATGGCCCGTCTGCCGAAGAAGTGGCTCGACAAGATAAATAACCGAAAGAAAAAGAGATGAACGCCAAAGACCTTCGTATAGTATTCATGGGTACGCCCGAGTTTGCCGTACCTTCGCTCACCGCTTTGGTAGAGAACGGATACAATGTGGTTGCAGTTGTCACCACGCCCGACAAACCTGCCGGCCGCGGCTTGAAAACGCATGAAAGCGACGTAAAAAGGGCCGCCATGAAGATGGGGTTGCCGATATTGCAACCGGAGAAACTGAAAGATCCCGACTTTGTCGAGACCATGAAGGCTCTGCGGCCTGACCTGGGCATAGTCATAGCCTTCCGCATGCTGCCCGAGATCATATGGGCCATGCCGACTTTCGGCACGTTCAACCTGCATGCATCTCTGCTACCGCAATACCGCGGAGCGGCTCCCATAAACTGGGCCATAATCAACGGCGAAAAGGAGACGGGAGTAACAACCTTCATGTTGAACCACGAGATCGACAAGGGCGGCATAATAGGGCAGATACGCGAACCGATAGGCGATGATGATACGGTCGGTAGTGTTTATGACCGACTGATGGAGACAGGCAAGGGACTTGTCCTCGATACTGTCGAACGTATCGCTGCCGGAACGGCAAACCCGGTAGAACAGCAGCACATAGACGAAAGTACGCTGAAACCGGCGCCGAAGATATTCAAGGAGGATTGCCGCATCGACTGGACCAAGGGAGGCCGAACAATAATCGACTTCATACGCGGTCTGTCGCCATATCCTGCTGCTTGGACAGAACTCTATTCGGCAGACAATGCTCCGCTGACAGCCAAGATATTCTCCGCGCGGTTCATTCCGGGCGATGTACGGGCGACGGAGGCAGGCAAACTGTCGAGCGACGGCAAAAGTTATATCCACATATCGTGCGCCGACGGGAAGATAGATATATCAGAACTTCAGATAGCAGGTAAAAAACGCATGTCAGTCAAGGAGTTGCTTCTCGGCTTCCGCAACGTCGGCCAATACACGTGCCAAGTCCCGAAATGACATACGACAACGACAATGTACGCCGGCAGGATCGCCTGCTGACATATGAAAAGGCCGTACGGCTGCTCACCGACGGCGAATACGGTGTATTGTCCATGCAGGCGGAGAACGGCGGCGGATACGGTGTCCCCGTAAACTACGTATGGGACGGGCATGATTCCATATACATACATTGCGCTCCGGAGGGCCGCAAGTTGCGCTGCCTTGCAACCTGCGACAAGGTTTCGTTCTGCATCATCGGACACACGAGACCTCTCCCCGACATGTTTACGACGGAATACGAAAGCATCGTATTGTCCTGTACGGCGGCCACCGGCCTCGACGAGCAGGAACGCATGTCGGCGCTCGAGGCGCTCATCGGCAAATATTCACCGGACTACAAGGCCATAGGCCGCAAATACGCCGAAAAATCATTCCATCGCACCGAGATAATCAGGTTGACCATCGTATCGTGGAGCGGCAAGTGCAAGGCCTTGCCACGCAAAGGGTAGTCCGAAGTATCTCACACCGTCTCAGCAATCTTCTCCCGTTCCTGTTCCGGCCTTACGACGTTGTTCCACGGCTTTACGCAGAAATACCAGTCATAGCACCGCATGCCGTCCTGACCACTGTCGTCCGCTCGCATTTCGGCGGCAGGGTAAGTATCTGCAGCCATAACCACGACATCGTCTCCCGGCCGCCAGTCTGCGGGCAATGCCATACCGTAACGGTCCACGGCCTGCAGCCCCTGTAAAGTGCGTATTATCTCATCGAAATTACGTCCCAGCGTTGACGGGTAATATATCGTTGCCCTCACTATACCTGCCGGATCGATGAAAAAGAGTGCCCGCACGGCCTTGGTCGAACTCACCGACGGGGAGACCATGCCATACATGCGGGCTATCTCCATGGTTGAGTCGGCAACCAGAGGAAAACGCACCTGCACGTTGCGCATGCCCCTGTATTCGATCTTCTCCCTGATGGAGTGGAGCCACGCGATATGGCTCGCCACATTCCCTACCGACAGCCCCACAAGGGCACAATTCATCTTCTCGAGTTCAGGCCTCAATTTCTCGAACATCATGAACTCGGTAGTGCACACGGGCGTAAAGTCCGACGGGTGGCTGAACAGAATGACCCATTTGCCTTTATAATCCGACGGGAACATTATGGTTCCCTGTGTGGTTTCGGCCGTAAACTCCGGCGCGCGTTCGCCTATCAGAGGCATGCGTAAAGTGTCGTTTTCCATAATTGCGTTTTTTTGGTACGACTCAAAGCATGCAAATTCAATACCCGTTCACAAAAAAACGTGCGCCCCTTTCAGGACGCACGTCACATGTCTCAACACGGACCGGACTACAACTCGCGTATAATCTCTCCGCCGTGCCTAATCGCCTCCTCGTTGGCCGGAAGCATTTTCCATGCACGCTCGGGCAGCGACTTTTTCAATCCCTCCATGACATTGTCCATACTTACCACGGGACATACCTTCAGGTAGCCGCCGAGGATCATCGTATTGAACAGGCGCGCATTGCCGAGTTTGGCGCACTCTTCGGTCGCATTTATCGAATACACCTTTATATCCTTGCGTACCGGGTGACGCGTAATGCCGTTGACGTCATATATGAGCGTACCTCCGGCCTTGACCAGCGGCTCGAACTTGTCCATCGACTGCTGATTGAGAATGATGGCCGTATCGAACTCGTGCGCTATGGGCGACGAGATACGTTTGTCCGAAAGGATAACGGTCACGTTGGCCGTACCACCGCGCATCTCCGGACCGTATGAAGGCATCCATGTGACCTCATAGTCCTGCATAACACCTGCATAGGCCAGAATCTTACCCATCGAAAGGACGCCCTGTCCTCCGAAACCGGCTATAATCAAAGTCTCTTTCATAACTTCATCTCCTTTCGATTAAATATCCTTTACATCGCCGAGCGGATAGAACGGCAGCATGTTCTGTTCAAGCCATTCGTTTGCCTGTACGGGCGAAAGTTTCCAGCCGCTGTTGCAGGTCGAAACGACCTCGACCATGGAGAAGCCCTTGCCGGCCAGCGAATTCTCGAACGCCTTGCGTATCGCGCGCTTGCATTTGCGCACGTTGGCCGGCGTGTGCACGCTCTGACGGGTGATGTAGCATACACCGTCGAGATGAGCCAGCATGTCGGCGATCTTGTACGGATAACCGTTCAGGCGCGGGTCGCGGCCGTAAGGCGTCGTTGCCGTCTTCATGCCGAGCAGGGTAGTCGGGGCCATCTGGCCTCCGGTCATACCGTAAATCGCATTGTTGATGTATATGGCCACGATATTCTCGCCGCGGGCAGCCGCATGTATGGTCTCGCACGTACCTATTGCCGACAGGTCGCCGTCACCCTGATATGTGAAGACGAGTTTGTCGGGGTGCAGGCGCTTGATACCTGTCGCCACGGCGCAGGCGCGTCCGTGAGCCGCCTCGGCCCAGTCTATGTCGATATAGTTGTATGCAAAAACCGCACAGCCCACGGGGCTGATACCGATAGTCTTCGACTGCAGGCCCATCTCCTCGATGACCTCCGCAATAAGTTTGTGTACCGTGCCGTGACTGCAACCCGGGCAGTAGTGCATGACATTGTCCAGAATGAGCTTGGACTTGGCGTACACGATATTTTCCTGTTTCAATTCTACTTCGCCCATGACTATCCTCTGTTTATGATTTTATCTTTCAAAGCCTGAAGAACCTCGTCGGGAGTGAACATCGAGCCTCCCTGACGTCCGTAATGCTCGACGGGAACGACACCGTTCACGGCAAGTTTCACGTCCTGAACCATCTGTCCGGCATTGAGTTCGGCGCTGAGGAATCCCTTGACGCCGCGTGCCGCCAATTCCGCTATTGGTTTGGTCGGGAACGGATACAACGTTATGGGACGCAACAAGCCTACCTTCAAGCCCTCGTTGCGGGCAAGTTCGACTGTTGCCGAGCATATGCGGGCCGACGATCCGAAGGCCACGATCACGTAGTCGGCATCGTCGCATTCGATTGCCTCATAACGCACCTCGTTCTCCTCCATGGCCTTGTATTTGGCCTGCAGGCGCAGGTTTATCTTCTCCATCTCCTCCGAGCGCAACTCGAGCGAGGTGATCACATTGCGCGGGCGGTCGGGAGTCTTTCCGAATATTGCCCAGCTCTTGCACTCCTCCTCTATCTCGGCATCGGTCTTGCGCGGGCGCTGCGGGGCCAGCGTAACCTTCTCCATCATCTGGCCGATGGCACCGTCCGCCAGTATCATCGCCGGGTTACGGTACTTGAATGCCAGGTCGAAGGCGTCGGCCACGAAATCGTGCATTTCCTGCACCGAATTGGGTGCCAGCACGATAAGGTGGAAGTCACCGTGGGCTCCGCCCTTGCAGGCCTGGAAATAGTCACCCTGCGACGGTTGGATCGTACCGAGACCCGGGCCGCCACGCTGGCAGTTCACTATAAGACACGGCAGTTCGGCACCGGCAAGATAACTCATGCCCTCGCTCATAAGGCTCACACCGGGGCTCGACGACGAAGTCATCACTCGCTTGCCCGTTGCGGCACCGCCGTACAACATGTTCACGGACGCAATCTCCGACTCGGCCTGAAGCACGACCATACCCGTAGTCTCCCAGGGTTTGAGTTCCATCAGGGTCTCCATCACCTCCGACTGCGGGGTAATGGGGTAGCCGAAATAACCGTCACAACCGTAACGAATGGCAGCATAGGCTATCACCTCGTTACCTTTCATCAGTTTTACCTCTTTCTCCGCCATAGTTATTCGAATTTTTGACGATATACCGTTATGCAACTGTCGGGGCATATTATGCCGCACGATGCGCACCCCGTACAGGCATCGGGATTGGCCATCTCGGCGACGGGGTAGCCTTTGCCGTTAACGAATGTCGACAGTGCAAGAACATCGCACGGACACGATGCCACGCATACGCCGCACCCTTTGCAACGCTCCTTGTCGACAACTATTTTACCTTTTATTTTCGCCATTGCGTTAAAGTTTTAATGCATTGTACAAATATAGCAAAAAAATTTGTCTTTTCAAACACCCGAAGTCATCTTTCTACTCCATTTTCGCCCCGGCTTTTCGCATATTCGGAGGGAGAGATACCGTATTTCTGTTTGAAACACTGCGCAAAATAGGAGTTGTTGGTAAAACCGACCATATACATTATTTCCGAAACAGTCAACTTATCCTGCCCGAGGAATATGGCTGCCTTTTTCAGACGTATGTCGCGTATGAACTCCACTGTGGTCAGGCCGGTCAGCTGCTTGATCTTGCGGTAGACCTGCTTGGAGCTGTACCCGCACTTGTCACACAGTATCGAGGCGTTGAAATCGGAATCCGAGATGTTCGCCTCGACCACCTCCATGACCCGCTGCAGGAAGAGCTCGTCTGGCGACGAA
>DXGW01000202.1 GCA_019113665.1 Candidatus Alistipes excrementipullorum | reverse complement strand
GAGCCGTCGTCGATAATCAATACCGATTCGGTCATCACCTCGCAACCGCACGGGCAGTTGTTGGCCGGTTTGGGCTGCGCCGCCTGTTTCGGGGCAGGTTTTGCTACCATAACCTTCTTTTCGATGATCTGGTCACGCCCATAGTCGAATACGACATCGGCCCGGCGCAACGTCGGCAGCACTTTGGTCGTCAGATAGTTCCAGACATCGTTCATAGCCTTGAGTTTCACCTCCTTGGCCGACATCGAAAGGTTGCTGTTTATTACGGCAACAGCTTTCTGCCTGTCAGGCAGCGAAGAAGCATTCAATGCCGGAATACATGCGTCCCAATCGTTGACCTCGACATTCACCGTCACCGGATACTTCTTGGACAATGAGTATGTCATGTCGAGATACGATTTGAGGTCGGCGGCCCTGGCGCTTGCCAGAGTCTGGTTGGCCGCCTCGACGCCGTCGGGAGATGAATATCCCGTTACGGTCACCGACTTGACATGCATCATCGAATCGGTGGCAAGTGTACCCATGAACGTCTTGAGGGACGACAATTGTGCAGCATTTCCGCTGAACGCAGGCGTCATTTTGGAGACATTCATCGGATAATAGACCGTGAAATCCGCCGACATGCCGCTGTTGTGTTTGACGAGATACCTGCTAACAACATAATCGCCGTCACGGCTCTGTGACAGCATAACCGTATCGGCCGCAGGAGCCTGAACGGAACTCTTCGTCTGTGCATGCACCGAAGGCAAGACACAAAGCGAAAGAGATAAAGCCAGAGTAGAAATCAGTGTTTTCACGCAAATATGTTATTTGGTTATACTTTCACACTATGGCTTCTCAACAATCACGCCAGAACCCGACAGCCGCGTATCAAAACAACAATTCGGGCGATGCCACTGCGGCATCGCCCGAAACGCAATCATGCGTTCAACACATTATATATCATGCGAAAGCGGAGCCGGGACAGTCGACGACACATCAAAGTCACCCCACACCTCGGCAATCGAATCTATCGTAGCATACAGTTCGGCCGGATCGGTCGAGGTAACCAGCTTCAACCTTGTCTGTTTGAAATTAGGCAATCCCTTGAAATAATTGGACAAATGCCTGCGCATCTCAATTACTCCTACATATTCGCCTTTCACCTCTATGGATTTTGCAAGGTGTTCCTTGGCAATGGCCACGCGTTCGGGAATCGAAGGCTGCGGCATGACTTCGCCCGTAGCAAGGAAATGTTTTACCTCACGGAATATCCAAGGGCGCCCGTATGTAGCACGGCCTATCATGATGCCGTCCACACCGTAACGGTCGAACATCTCGCATACTTTGGGGCCGGAGTCGACATCGCCGTTTCCGATGATGGGTATATGTATGTTCGGATTGTTCCTGACCTTGCCGATCAGTGTCCAGTCGGCTTCACCGCGATAGAGTTGCGCACGCGTACGGCCATGTATGGTCAACGCCGCAATACCTGCGTCCTGCAATCTCAAGGCTATATCCTCTATGTTCTTGTTCTCGTCGTCCCAGCCCAGGCGCGTCTTGACCGTCACAGGCAGTTTCACGGCTTCGACTATGCGGCGTGTCATCTCGACCATGAGCGGCACATCACGCATCATTCCCGAACCGGCTCCCCTGCCGGCAATCTTCTTCATGGGACAGCCGAAATTTATATCTATCAGATCGGGGTGCGCGGCCTCGGCTATCCGCGCCGCCTCGACCATCGGCTCGATCAGATGGCCGTATATCTGAATACCGACCGGCCGTTCGAAATCGGAAATATTAAGTTTGGCGACCGACTTCGCCGCATCACGTATGAGACCGTCAGAAGAGATAAACTCGGTGTATACCATGTCCGCACCGAATTTTTTGCACATGTATCTGAAAGAAGGGTCGGTCACGTCCTCCATCGGAGCCAGGAACAACGGCTTCTCCCCAAGATCTATACCTCCTATCTTCATGCCTGTGTATCGTGTACGTGTATGAGAATCTTGTCTATGCGGGCGCCGTCCATATCCACTACCTCGAACGAGAAGTTTTTCCATTCAACCCTCTCGCCCGTCTGCGGTATATGGCCGAGTTCCTTGAGTATAAGTCCGCTTACTGTCGTAAAGTCATACTCCTGCGGGGTAAAAAGATCCTCCATATCGAAATACGCGAGAAAATCATAAAACGGGCACTGGCCGTCCACCAATACGCTGCCGTCATCACGACGTACGATATCCGGTTCGGAATGTTCGTCGGGAATGGTTCCCACAAGGGCCTCAAGAATATCCTTCAGCGTCACTATCCCCTGCATGGACCCGAATTCATCGCATACGAGACCGTATGACAACTGACTGTCGCGCAGCTGATTCAGAGCCGTGTACACCTCCATGCGTTCATGGAAATAGTTGCAGGGCTCTATCTTGCTGCGGATATCGAAATCAGGATCCGATATATTGCAGAAAAGGTTCTTCAGACGTATGACTCCCACTGCATTGTCGATATTGCCTTCGGCAACCGGATAGACATTATGCGGGTGAGTTTTCACGAACTGTTCGATCTCGGCATTCGACAACGACAGGTCTATCCAGTCAAGGTCGTTACGGTGTGTCATGATCGACTCCACAGTGCGGTCTCCGAGAGAGAAGACTCGCTCGACGATATTCTGCTCTACCTCCTGAACGGTACCGTCCTCGGCACCCTCCTGTATTATAGACTTTATCTCCTCTTCCGTAACTTTGGTCTCCGCATCCTTGATATTCAACATACGGCACACGATCTCGGTACTTTTGGCAAGCACCCACACAAACGGTGAGGCTACGACCGACAAGGCTTTCATGGGGCCGGCTATGATCTTTGCCGTCTTTTCAGCGGCAGCCATGCCTATGCGTTTCGGCACCAGTTCGCCAAAGATAATCGTTGCATAAGTGACAACCACCACGATGATAAACTGTGCGGCAGTACGGGCAATGACATGAGGGACACCCCATTTTTCAAGTATCTCGCCGAATCCGTCGGCCAGCGTGGCACCGGAATATATACCGGTAAGAATACCTATGAGGGTGATACCTATCTGTACGGTAGAGAGGAACTTGTCGGGATCTTCCGCAAGCTTCAATGCACGCTCCGCAGCCTTGCTGCCCTGCCTTGCATCACTGCCGAGGCTTGATTTACGGGCCGATATCAGGGCCACTTCAGACATGGCGAAAATCCCGTTCAGCAATATAAGAATGACTATTATGAGTATTTCCATGACACAAATATACATAAGATTCCGTATTCTTCATAATATCAGCATGCATTTCCCC
>DXGW01000201.1 GCA_019113665.1 Candidatus Alistipes excrementipullorum | reverse complement strand
TTATCCCGATCGAGAGTATCTTCTTGCGGGCAATGCCGAAATTGCCGATCGTCGCGTCGATCACGTTGCACAATTCGTTCAGCGACTCCATTGTATTGGCAAGTGCGAAAGGAACCTCCTTCTTATACTTTATCAGGCGGCCCTTGAAATTTATGAGACCGAAACTCAAGTGCCTGTTGCAGACATCGATACCAAGAAAATAACCGGCATCTGGATTAAGGCCGTACAGATTCGGACGGCGTCCGCCGTTGGTGCTCTGCTTGCCGAAATCATGCACGAAACCCTCATCAATGAGTTCTCCGACAAGCTTGGTCACGGTAGGCACGCTCAAGCCCATCTCACGGCTCAGGTCCGTAAGGCTGCAATCTCCGCCGGTCAGATACTGGCGTATGATTTTACGTTTCAATATGGCATTCTTGTTGCCTTCGCCGGCAAGCTTGAGGAATGAATTAATTTTGGCATCGGTCTGCATAGTACACAAAGGTAACAAAAATTTACGACATAACCTACTGCTGCTCTTCGTATCCCTTGTCGGCATACTTGAGACGGTCGTACCAGTTGAACTTGAGGATCACGGAAGTAACGGCCAGAACACCGAGAGAGATCCATACGGCCGTCGTCTTGTGAATGACGATGTATATCGGCAGCACCACAAGGCTCATCTGCCATACGATGCCGACAACGACATTGACCACGTCCCGCCAGAAATCCTTATTGCCCTCGAACGAAGGGTCAAGTGCAACAGCCTTGTCGTGAATGGGCTTCCAAAAGCCCCAGGGACGGACATTGCGATAGAAGTTGAGCAGCGTCTCCTCGTCATCGGGAGGAGTAAGCAGGCTGCCCGCGATACAGCCGACAAACGAAACGGCCAGAATCGCCGGGAAGAGATATATGTCGGTGACATCGGGCAGGAAGATCAGTTTCAGCGTCGAAGCGACGAGGCCCGCAAGCATGCCACAGAAATATCCGTAGCCGTTGAAACGCCACCATATCCATTTAAGCACGTTTGCAGCCGCATAACCGCCGTACAGCGAGGAGGTTATCCATAGTGTCAGCGAATTGAGCGACTTGGCGAAGAATCCGAAGCCCACGCCTATTATCACGAGCGCGATCGAAGCGACGTAACTGAAACGCACGTATGTCTTGGGCTCGGCATCGGGCTTTATATACCTTTTGTACAGGTCGTTGACAAGGTATGCCGGCGCCGAGTTCACGAACGCTGCGAGCGTACCCATGAAGGCAGCCAGCAGTCCGGCAAGCAACAGGCCTTTCAGACCGGTGGGAATGAAGCGCGTAATGGCTATCGGGAGTATTGTCTCGAAGTCGACATCGGCGCCCATGCTGTGCAGTTCGGGCGAGAGATAGACTATCGACAGCACGGCCAGACCGGCAATCATCAGATAACGCGGCGACAGGGCAACCATCGTCATACCGCTCATCTTGGCGGCGTCCGAAGGCTTGCGCGTCGAGAGAATCCGCTGCATGTCATAGCTCGGGACCGGGCCGGCCAGACTCGCGAATATACCCTTGAAAATCATCAGCATGACAAGGCAGCCGAAGAGTTCGTATCCGTCAGATGCTATCTTGTCGTTGACCGCCGGAATCAAACCGCTCCAGTCTATGTCGAGCTTCCAGCCGAAGAAGAGATTGTCCCAACCGGCGGGTGTCGCGGCAGCAAGCTGTTCGCCCGTAACCGAGGAATATGCCACCCAGCCTATCACCAGACACGAAACCGTCATTATGAGGAACTGGAAAACATCGGCGGCCACAACGCTGTACATACCGCCCTTAAGCGTGTACAGGGTCGTAATTCCTATTATTATCAACGCATAGCTCTGCTCCGAGGTGAGCGTTGCAAAGCCCAGGTCGCAGGTCAGGTCCCACGGAAGTATCTGTACCGCGAACTTGCCTATACCCTCGAAGAAATAGGCCATGAAGCCTATCATGCTCATAACGGCAAAACAGATCACGATGATATGCGACAGCCGTCCTCCGCGGCCGCTGAAACGTGTAAGTATCCACTCGGCGCCGGTCATCACGTTCGAGCGCCGCATCCATATTGCAAGGAAGACCATCACGAAGACCTGGTTCCACACGGGCCACAGCCATGGCAGCCAGGCGCTCTTCAGACCGTAGACGAAGAGTATGGCCACGGTCCACATGGTTCCCGAGATGTCGAACATGCCCGAGGCGTTGGACAATCCGAGAAAATACCATTTGATTTTATTCCCGCCGAGGAAATAAGATTCGATGTTGCGGCTCGCAAAACGCGAGAGCACGAAGCCGATACCGAGCGTCACGACAATGTACAGCACGATTACGGCAATGTCTATTGCAGATAGATTCATAACGATTAGCAGGCTGGTTAGTCCTTAGTACGGTGCAAATATAATAAAAAATATTAACTGCAGCGTATATCGTAATAAAATTTACGAATAATCTAATCGCATGGCTTGCAATTTTAGAAACAAATTATAACATTGTATTCGGCCTCCTGTCGGCAGACAGTAAAAAATTGCTGCCGGATTTTCATCCGGCAGCAATACAGGCGATACGATGTCCGGTCATATCCGGACGTGGCGTTCATCACTGCGCTGCAACACGCCTGAATACAGGATTCTGCACGACAGGTTCGACATATCCGGGATATTCACCGGTCTGCATGTCATGTACAAAGAAGACAAAGCCCATAAAGTCATACGGCATATTATGACCGGCAAATGTCATGGTGTCGCCGTTGATCGAGCCAAGGCACGAGAACGTATTTGCAAACGTGCCGGCATCTGTCACAAACCCGAGAACCACGCGTGAGGTTTCAGACATGGAATACAGATTCATTCCGGCTTTCAGTCGAAGTCCGTTATCCACGAATTCCGCCACGACCGGATTACTTGCGCCTCCGGCCAGACCGTCAATAATGAAAGTCTTGCCTTCGACATCGGGCGATATGGTTACCCTGAAACCATCTGACACCCCGGCACCGGTATTGTAATCCACGTAATCGACTGCCCATTCGCCGATAAATGAATCGTAGACGGGATCTTCAACCGCAATATAGGCCGTCGTACGGAACGGCAACACGCTGAGGCTGCCGTAGACGCCTTCGGCATCGTATGCCACCGCCACAAGCACATAGTCCGTCTCCGGCGAAAGATCGGTTACCGTATATACGGGATCCTCTATCGGTTCAGGCGTGCTCATAGCTACGATGTCGGCCAAACCTTCACCCGCAAGTTCATTGTATCTTTGTTCAGTCAGCGACATGGCCTTATAGCTTACGGCCGACGAATTCATGGCAATATTGAACGATGCCCTGATATCCTCTACCGAGTTTTCGGATATAGTCACCAAAGCGTCGCTGGCGACATGTTCCGGCGTCGAAAACTCGAGACTCTGCAACAGGGAGATTTTACCGTCGGAAGACTCTGCAACATAAAGCAGCATGTAATCCCGACCGGGCATCATATCGGTAATCTCCAACCGTCCAGTCCCAGCCGACACAGGAACTTCATATTGAGGATACGCACACGTATAGAACAGATAGTAGTCCATATCGGGTTGTACGGATTGGTCCTGCAACAATATCGCTTTCACTTTTTGTACATTGGCCGTACAATCATAGGCCACCGATACCGAGGTTTCAGTCATGGTATTATCCATAATATGCGCCTGAGCGAAAAGCGCATCGTCATATGGAGGCACTATTTCGAACGAAGCATGCATCATTGGGCCGACAAGTTCATAATCGGAATTTGCCGCCTGAGCGTAAACATGCAGAGTTTCGCCAGCCTTATCCTCGTGTGCATAGGCATAGTTCCGATCATACAAAGAGCCGCTACCTATTACCATATCGAGTTCGCTTTTACCCGGATTCTGGCTCTTCCACTGCTCAATACCACTCTCCGTAGCAACCATTAAGACAAACATTTCACACTCCGTGCTCACCATGTCCGCATATACATTGCAGCCATACCATGCATACGGTTCGACGGTTATGCGCACGGGGGTCTGCTGTGCTTCATCGCCGTCCACCAGCCCCATGAGCGGAACTATCTGGTTGCGGGCGACGGTGATCGGTTCCGGAGCCGTACGTTCGACATAGGTTCCGTCGGTATTGACGATACGTATTTCGAGATTCTCATATGTACCGGGCGGGACTACGACATTGAAGTGTTTTGGAGTCGAAGCGTCGAGCGTCTCACCGATATTGACCAACGCCACCTCCGAAGCGGCACTCTGCGCATCGGAAGTCAACGTTAGATCCGACAGATCGGCTGCCAGAAAAAACCTGCCCGACAACGCCATGCCTTCGCACGATACGGTAATGCGGTCCACGGTTTTGGTCCCGGTGACATTCAACTCAAGGATACCCATGACATTACTGAACGACAGTCCTTTCTCCAGATCGTCGGTATATGCAAGCATGGGATTGACATTGTCCGAGAATCCGTCTTTCCTGTATCTCTGTTCCGGCATGGCAATAAACGAGGCCGTACCGGAGACACAATATGAATTGGCCCCATATACGGCCACGAACGAATTACCGGCCAATGCCGGGCCGGTAAATGATGCACTTGTAGTTCCGGCTCCATTCTCTATGGCAAATGCACTGTAGAGGTTGCCGTTCTCTGTATATACCATGAATGAGTCTTCCGGCGACCAAAGTACCTCATAGCTGGATCCCAGCGTCGTACGCACATCGCCTTGGGCAGATGTACGTGTTTCGGTTGTTGCCCTAACGGTGATTTTCCTGCCCGACGCGCCACCCGAATCCTCATCCAAGCCATCAGCAGCCGTACACCCCGTAACAAACAGAACTATGCCGAGCATGCTAACTGCCGACTGCCATGACAATCTTCCGGTTTTCATATTCTGAAACGATTTATGATTTGATTAAAAGAGTATCATTCGCCGGAGTCTGTTCCGGCGAATGATACGTAATACGCAGCGTTGTTACTGCCACGAGGGAGTTACGGGATTTACCCTGTCGAACTGCTGGGTCGACGAGCCTGCCGATGACGGCTTGGCCTTCGTAAATACGAGCGACGAGAGTATCGGCGGATAGTAGCTGCCGGTATAATATCCTCCGTTCGGATCATAGAGGGCGAACATGAGTCCATCGATCCGATAAGCTACATTGTATCCGGCAAATGTCAGGGTGTCGTTCGCATATGTACCGAGATACGAACCGTTCGGT
>DXGW01000200.1 GCA_019113665.1 Candidatus Alistipes excrementipullorum | reverse complement strand
AAAACTCGCAACTATGAAAGAGAGCAATTTGGTCGTATTGTCCGAGTATAATACGACAATGGAAGCCGAGTTGGCAAAATCGGTACTTGGCAGCGCCGGAATTTATTCGGAGATAGAAAACGAGTTTATGTCTTCACTTTACCCGACAGGGGTCATACCGAGCAAACTGCTTGTAAAGGAGGAAGACGCCGAGCAGGCCAGAAAACTGCTGTTCCAGCGTTGATCAACCGTTCCATATGCGCCAGGAGGCCTCAGCCTGACTGACGAACATCGTTTCGCCATTGAGCGTACAGGCTCCGGCTTCCGAGCCGCGCATGAGAAACTGCGTACATGCCGGGTTGTAGATCGTGTCGAACAGACAATGTGCGCATGTGAGTGCGTGGTAGGGTATGTCTGGTGCCTCATCGGTATGCGGATACATGCCGACAGGGGTCGTGTTGATGATCAGTCCGTATTCGGCCATTGTGTCGGGTGTCAGGTCTGCATATGTCATGTTGCCGCGCAACGGATCGCGCGAGACTATCGCGAATTCGATGCTCCGCTCCATCAGCACATATTCAACTGCCTGTGCCGCGCCGCCCGTCCCGAGCACAAGCGCCTTCGGCAGTTCTCCGCTTCCGGCAAGCAGTTTGTCGAGCGATTTGCGTATGCCTTCGACGTCGGTATTGTATCCCGTACGTCTGCCGTTGCTGCATTTCACGCAGTTTACGGCCCCGACAGCCTTTGCCTCGTCCGATATTTCGTCAAGAAACGCCATGATCTCCTTTTTGTAGGGTATCGTAACGTTGAATCCTTCGATATCTTCAGGCAATATACTGTCCAGCGATTCTATCGACGGCAGTTCATAGAGCCTGTACTCGGCATCGATATGCTCGCGACCGAACTTGGCCGTAAAATATTCGGCCGACTTCGAGTGTCCAAGGGGTCTGCCTATAAGTCCGAATTTTCTCATTTCACGAAGTGCCCTACCAGGAAGAACGATCCTATCAACAATACCGTAAACACGATTGCCAGCCAGTTGAAATGCTTGTCGATAAACCCTTTGATCGGGCGTCCGAACTTCCATATCAGCCATGATATCAGGAAGAACCTTAAACCTCGCGATATAACCGATGCGATGATGAACATGGTCAGGTTTATATGGAACAGGCCTCCCGATATTGTGAACAGCTTGTATGGCAGCGGTGTAAAGCCAGCCGTAAATACAATCCAGAAATTGTATTTGTCATAGAGGTGCGCCACTTTCTCGAAGCCTTCGACAGAGAAGACGTTGTCGAAGAAGAAGTTGGCAAGAGCCGTATATTCTCCCGACGGGTGCTGCCAGAGAAAATAACCGATTCCGTATCCGAATATGGCTCCGAGAACCGAGCCTGCAAGGCATATTGTAGCGTATCTGAAAGAACGGTTTGTGGCGCCGAAGCACAGGGCTATGAGAAGCACGTCGGGCGGTATCGGGAAAAACGATGATTCGACGAATGCGAATATGAAAAGGGCTACTCCTCCCCATTTCGATTCGCTCCAAGACAACATCCAGTCATATAATCTTCTCCCGACATTCATGCATATGAAAAATTGATTGCGACAAAGATATAATAAAAATGCGTTTCGGCGCATAAATTTCACCGAAAATACACTATTGTAACACAATTGTCATATCACGGCCGGCTTGGCGGAGCGAAGGACGAGCAGCAACAGGGTAGGTTGTCGGGGGTGGGTTATTGCTCTGCGTACTCTTCGATTTTCGCGGCGGCAGTCTCTTCCGTATCACAGTCACCGAGATAATCTGGCTTATGTTGCCTGATGTAGTCGGTAATCGAATTCAGGCCTCGGAAGAAACGCTTGAAATCCTCTCGGTAGAGAATTATTTTGTGCCTGTCGAAATAGTGTGATCCGTCGGGGCGCGTACGTTTGCGACTTTCCGTTATCGTTACGAAATAATCATCACCTTTCGTTGCCCTCACATCGAAAAAGTAGGTGCGGCGCGATGATTTCACGGTTTTGGTCAACAGGTACTCGCCGAAGTCGCCGTTGTCGCGTACGATTTCTGATTCAGTAAACATAGTTTCAGACACTTGCGGGTTTATAATTATTATACGAATTTAATAATAAAAACCCGAAGTTACAAATTCCGGACTGTTTTTTTTTAGTCCCCGAGAATCACATCGCCGCGAGATGGCCATTCTGCGAGGATCTTCACTGCCTCGGCGTAGGCGGCGTCACCGCTGCTGTTCATTATCCGGTAATATTCCGAATCGGAGAACAGGTAGCGGGCAACGAGCCCCTTGATCCACTTGTCGATTAGCTTTCGGGATCGTGACAGTTGCAGCGAATCCGGTTCGACGCCGCGTTCGCGCCCGAGATCCGCCATCTCCTCGACCATGGCGTCGGTGACAACAAACCTGTTGTCATAATCTTCAAAGTCGGCATACTCCTTTGACAGGCGCGGCCGTTCCCTGTCGAGATACGAATAGAGATACTCCGGAATTACGCCCTTGGCCGTAAGGTTGGCAAAATACGGTGTTATGGAGGTCGTATCCTGCTCAATGACGATATCGGGGGTTATCCCGCCACCTCCATATACTGTACGGCCCGTACGAAGCGTCTTATAGCTCGGTTTGGCCTCGTTCAGGGTGTCGGCGGCATTGCCGTTTGACAACCTGTCGCGATGGGCCATATAATACTCCTTGCGTTTGCCGTTCTCATACGGGCGTTGTATGACGCGGCCTGTCGGGGTGTGGTAACGTGCTATGGTTATCCTAACGGCCGAGTTGTCGTCCAGCGACACCTGACGCTGCACAAGACCCTTGCCGAAACTCGGTTGTCCGACTATGACCGCACGGTCCCAGTCCTGCAGGGCTCCGGCGACAATCTCGCTGGCCGAAGCCGAAAATCCGTCTATCAGCACCACCAACTTGCCGTCGGTGAACGGGCCGCTCTGGGTGGACGTGTATTTTCTCGAGGGTACGGCCCTGCCTTCTGTTGAGACTATGACCGAGCCTGCGGGCAGGAAGAAGTTGGCCAGAGATATGGCCTGTTCGAACAGTCCTCCGGAGTTGCCGCGCAGATCGAGAATCAGCGATTTCATCGGAGACAACCTGTCGAATGCCGACCTGAATTCGGACATTGTCGTATGGCCGAACCTGTTGATTCTTATATATCCCGTACTGTCGTCGACACGGTAGGCCGCGTCGACTGTCCTTATGGGTATCTTGTCCCGTGTAATCGTGAACTCCAAAATACTGTCTGTCCCGTGACGTACGATGCCTACGTTGACTTTGGAGCCCGTTTTGCCTCGGAGTTTTCCGGGGACTTCACTCCTTTTGAGTCCGACGGCATTTTCGCCGTCTATCGTCACGATCCGGTCGTTCGGGCGCACGCCGACACGCTCGGCCGGTGCTCCGGATATGGTGTTGGCCACGAATATGGTGTCGTGCCGCACGTTGAACTCAATGCCGATGCCGCTGAACTCGCCGTCGAACTCCTCCATTACGCTCTTCATCTCTTCGGGCGATATGTATGACGAGTGCGGGTCGAGTTCCGACAGCATGCTCTCGATCGCCTTCTCGACGAGCGGAGCCATCTTGACGCTGTCAACGTACATGCGGCTGAGGTAGCCGTAGAATTGGTTCAACTTTCGAAGCTGGCTGACGGCATCGGAGCCTTTAGGCTGTGCCGCCGCCGGCAACGATACCGCAATGGCCGCGAAGGCCGCCATAATGCGCAACAACCACCTCATGTGACCTGAATGTATTATTGCAGGAATTCAGTTATTTTGTCAAACGCAACCTCGTTCTGTTCTCCTGAACGCATATCCTTTACCGTCGCGGAGCGAGCCTCAAGTTCACGGCTGCCGATAATCACGACGTAGGGTATGGCTCTGCGGTTGGCGTATTCCATCTGCTTTTTCATCTTGCCGTTTTCGGGATATATCTCGGCGGCGATACCTGCCTGGCGCAATTCGGCGAGGAGCTTCAGGGAGGCAGCCTCCTCGTCCGCTCCGAGATTTGCAAAGAGTACGCGGGTCGAACAGTCGACGTCTTCCGGGAAGAGGTTAAGCCCCGACATGACATCGTATATGCGGTCAGCGCCGAACGAGATGCCTACGCCCGATACATCGGGCAATCCGAATATGCCGGTGAGGTTGTCATAGCGGCCGCCTCCGCAGATCGAGCCGATGGCGAAGTCGAGTGCCTTGACCTCGAAGATGGCGCCGGTGTAGTAATTGAGGCCACGGGCCAGCGAAAGGTCGAGTTCTACCGGCAGAGCAATGCCCAGACGTTCGACATAACCGAAAATCGTACGCATCTCCGCAATGCCGGCAAGTCCTGTCTCCGAACCGCCTATGATACTCTCCAGTTTATCGAGTTTCTGCGTGTTGTCGCCTTCGAGCTCAAGTATGGGTTGAAGCAGTGCAATGGCCTCCGGGCCTATGCCGCGCTCGGCGAGTTCGGCCTTGACATTGTCGATGCCGACCTTCTCGAGTTTGTCTATGGCAACGGTTATGTCGACCATCTTGTCGGCGTGGCCTATGGTCTCGGCGATACCGTAGAGTATCTTGCGGTTGTTCATCTTCAGTACCGCGTTGATGCGCAGACGGGCGAATACGTCGTTTACGATCTCGACGAGTTCGACCTCGTTGAGCAGCGAACGGGAGCCTATCACGTCGACGTCGCACTGATAGAATTCACGGTAGCGTCCTTTCTGTGGACGGTCGGCACGCCATACGGGCTGTATCTGGAAACGCTTGAACGGGAATGCTATCTCGCTCTGGTGCTGCACGACATAGCG
>DXGW01000199.1 GCA_019113665.1 Candidatus Alistipes excrementipullorum | reverse complement strand
GACAGCCGCAACTGCGCATTCGGTCGGAATACGCTTTTTGTGGCCATGCGCGGCCGCAACCATGATTCGCACAGGTACATACCGCAGATGATCGAACGCGGCCTGCGGGCCTTTATGGCCGAGCACGAGTGCGAAACGGCCGATGGCTGCGGTACCGTGGTGGTCGACAATGCGATTGAGGCCCTGCAGCGGCTGGCCGAACACCATCGCCGCTCGCTCAGGGGTACGGTTGTGGGAATCACGGGCTCCAACGGCAAGACCATTGTCAAGGAGTGGATCGCACAGACCATGCCGGCGACGTTCAAACTCTTCCGTTCGCCGCGCAGCTACAATTCGCAGCTTGGAGTGGCGCTTTCGCTGCTGATGGCGGAGGGCGACGAGGATCTGGTGCTTGTCGAGGCCGGCATTTCGCAGCGCGGCGAGATGGAGCGGCTGCAGCGCATGATACGTCCCGACGTGGTAATATTCACCTCGGTCGGAGATGCCCATCAGGAGAATTTCCGGTCACTGGAGGAGAAGGTGGCCGAGAAGATGATACTTGCGCGCGGTGCCCGCACTCTGATATACCACAGCGCCTATGGGGCCGTGGCCGAAGCCGCGGGACGGCTGACGGGAATACGTACGGTCGATGCTGCCGCCATGCCCGTGCCTCCGTTTTCGGACGAGGCGTCGGTGCGCAACGGACAGACGGTCGAGGCATTCTGCCGCGAGATGAACTTTCCGGCGCCGGATTTCAGCCGCCTGCAGCCGGTAGCCATGCGTCTCGAAACACGTGAGGGCATCAACAACTCGCTGATCGTCAACGATGCCTACAACTCGGACATAAACTCTCTGGCCATAGCCCTCGACTATCTGCACAACATGGCTTCGGGCCGCAGGACCGTGCTGATACTCTCCGACATACTGCAGAGCGGCATGGACGACGGCGAACTTTATTCGCGCGTTGCGGCTCTCGTGGCCAAGAGCGGTGTCTGCTCGCTGGTCGGCATCGGGGAGAAGATCTCGTCGTACCGCGAATTGTTCGGGACGGTGGACGGTACGTTCTACCTCTCGACGGACGAGTTCCTGCACCGCATGAACAGCAGCGATTTCGCCGATTGTGCCGTGCTGCTCAAGGGCAACCGTTCGAGCCGCTTCGAGAAGATAAGCCATGTGCTCGAACGCAAGTGCCACACGACGGTGCTTGAGGTCGATCTCGACGCCATGGTCCACAACCTCAACTATTACCGTTCGCGCCTGTCTCCGGGAACGAAACTTACGGCCATGGTCAAGGCTTCGAGTTACGGCGCCGGAGATGTCGAGGTGGCGCAGATGCTCCAGCATCAGGGCGTGAACTATCTTGCCGTGGCTTTCGCCGACGAGGGTGTCCTGCTGCGCGAAAAGGGAATTACGATGCCCGTAGTCGTGCTGAATGCCGACGAGGGCAGTTTCGACCAGATGGTACTCAACCGTCTTGAACCCGAAATATACAGTTTCCGTTCGCTTGAGGCCTTCGTTGCAGCCGTCGAGCGCTACGGCGAACGGCACTATCCGATACACGTCAAACTCGATACGGGCATGCACCGTCTGGGTTTCGTTCAGGAGGATCTGGACGAATTGCTTGAACGTCTGAACGTGCATGCGCAGGCGGTCAAGGTGGCTACGGTCTTCGCGCATCTGAGCTGTGCAGACGATCCCGCGCAGGACGACTTTACGCGTCTGCAGATTTCGCGCTTCGCCGCAATGAGCGGACGCCTTGCCGGGGCGCTGCCGTACCCGATAATCCGACATACGGCCAATTCGGCCGCCATCGAGCGCTTCCCCGAGGCGCAGTTCGACATGTGCCGTCTGGGTCTGGGACTTTACGGCTTCGGATTCGAACACAACGACGGCCTGCGTCCGGTTTCGACCCTCAAGACCCGCATCGTGCAGATTAAACACCATCACGCTGGCGAGGGCATAGGATACGGCCGTTCGCAGATATTGTCGCGTGACAGTGCCGTGGCGACGATCCCCATAGGCTATGCCGACGGTCTGGACCGCCATCTCGGCTGCGGCTGCTGGTCGATGCTCGTCGGCGGCAAACCGGCCCCGATCGTAGGCCGCGTATGCATGGACAGCTGCATGATCGACGTTACCGACATTCCCGAGGCCGTGGAGGGCGGCGAAGTTCTGGTATTCTCGCCCGTGGCGGGCAATACGCCCGAGGATATGGCTGCCGTGCTCGGCACGATCCCGTACGAGGTGCTGACTTCGGTTTCGTCGCGTGTGAAACGAATATATGTAAAGGAATAGCCGCATGAACGGAACGCTCTATCTCATACCGTGCCCCATTTCGGACCAGACGGGAGTCTGGGAGGTGCTGCCCGAAGCCAACCGCGCAGTCATGGATTCGCTCGACTACTTCATAGTCGAAAATACCCGCTCGGCGCGGCGTTTCCTGTCGAAAGCACGCATCTCGCGACCGATCGATACTCTCGAATTCGCCGAACTGAACGAACATACTACGGCTCCGCAGCAGATCGAGGCCCTTGTGCGGCCGTTGCTCGAAGGGCGCTCCGCCGGCGTCATCTCCGAGGCCGGCGTACCGGCAGTGGCCGACCCGGGTGCTGCGGTCGTGGCCCTGTGCCACCGTAAGGGGATCAGGGTGGTGCCGCTGGTGGGACCGTCGTCCATAATACTGGCCATGATGGCGTCGGGGCAGAACGGGCAGTCGTTCGCCTTCAACGGCTATCTGCCAGTCAAGGAACCCGACCGCTCGCGTGCCGTCAAAAGGCTTGAGGCGCGAGCCTTGTCCGAGCACCAGTCGCAGGCATTCATCGAGACTCCATACCGCAATGTCAAGCTCTTCGGCGAGTTGCTGCAGTGTTGTGCGGCTGATACGGTGCTGACCGTTGCGGCCGATATCACGGCACCGACGGAACTCATCGCAACGCATACGGTTGCCGAGTGGCGCCGCATTGGAGTGCCGGACATTCACAAGAGGCCGGCCATATTCATAATCGGTAAATAAGAAGGAGCCCCGCGGGGCTCCTTCTTTTGTCGGTATGCCGTTTATCGGGTGAACTCCCCGCGCCAGACGGTACGGTTGCCGCAGTTGTCCGTGACATTGATAACGACCGTATGCCGCGTGCCGCGCGGATAGCGCAGATGGTCGAAACTGTGGGTCATGCGTCCCTTGATGGGGGAGTAGTCCACGGGAACCCACTCGCCGTCGATGAACATCGAATACTCTCCTATGCCAGAGAAGTTGTCATCGACATCGAACGATATTTCTTTGTTCCCGCGCATGTCGCTGCCATTGATGAATCGCGGCACGACTGTCGGTGCGACGGTGTCGGCAACGGCGTAATAACACCCGAAACGCCGTGTGCGTGCCGTTATGGCTCCGTTGTCGTATTTGCCGCCGACATATGCCGGGCGGCCTTTGGCCGTGATTGTCGCCAATGCGACGTGTGGCCGTATGTCGTACGGGACGAATGCCCGTATGGAGATGTTCATGCTCTTCTGCAGCGGGGTGTCGGAATCCATGACCTCATATACGGGTGATATGGCCATGATCGTCGAGTCGGCCGGGGCCGCTACACCGGCAGGGCCGCCGTGGAACGGGACGGACTCGTAGAGCGAGCCTTCGGGTATCGTCACCTCGATGTCGCCGCACTGTGTCGTGAAGGGGCGCGTGCGGTTGATGACAAGCAGTGACGGGTCGCCGTCGGCGATGCGTCTGCGCATATCGTCGGCTGCGGCGGTAAATTCCGCGTCGGCGAAGCCCGGCTCTATCTCGAACTCTATCGCCGAGATGTTGTGGCAGTCGTCCTCGGCCTCGATGCGCACGGTATGCCGTCCGCCGTCAGCCATGCGTACCAGCCCATTGTCGTCGAGTACGGTGTAGAAGTCGCGCCTGTTGCCTTCGAGGCATGCGAGGCGTATCATCTCGCTGCGGGCCGTGAGCTGCATTGGGTAGTACGATACGGCGTTGCAGTAGCGCGAAGCGTCGAACGTGAAGCCGTCCATGCGATACTCGAATACCGGTTTGCCGTCGATGCTTTCACTTACGCGATATACCCCGAAACGGTTCCAGACATTGTCCTTGCGGTCGGTGACGTCGAGTATGAAGTACCCGGCTGGTGCGACCTTTACAGGTTTTCCGTCGGCCGGGACATAGTGTCCCGGTGCCGTGCGGTGTAATGCCGTCCTGCGAGGTTTAGAGTGCAGCGTCATGCCGCCGACGCTGTCGACAGCAACATAATATATGGAGTTGACGATGGGCTTTTGCGTGTCGGCAACCCTGATTACGCCCTGCGCTATGAGGTTGAGCGTACGCTGCGTTGCGATCTCGCGTATCTCGAAGTGCAGGTGAGGACCGAACGAGTTACCCGTATTGCCCGACAGGGCGATGGTCTCGCCGCGCCGTACGGGATACTCCTCCTCGTTGAGGAAAAGGTCGACCGAGTTGCGTTGCCGGCGGTAGCGTTCGGTGCGGACGAGCGAGTCTATGTCGCTGCGGAACCGCGACAGGTGCCCGTAGACCGATGTCGTGCCGTCGGGGTGGGTGACATAGAGAGCCTGCCCGTATCCCGAGGGCTGGACGACGATGCGCGATATGTAACCGTCGGCTACGGCAACAACGGGTTTGCCTTCGACTCCGTCGGTCTTGATGTCCACGCCCGAATGGAAGTGGTCGGGGCGCATCTCCCCGAAATTGGAAGAACAGAGCCCCGCGACGTTCCTTACGGGGTATTCGTAGTTGTCGGGGTTCAGCGTTTGTGCATTGGCCCCGAACGTAAGCGCCAGCAGCGCCGTTGTCAGAATCTTTCGCATTTTCAATCCTCCGCCTTTACGATACCGGCGACGGCCTCGGCTACGGTCTCGAAGTCGTATCCGAGCGATGCACCGTATCGCAGCAGCTTGTTTTTCAATTCGTATGGTGTCGAATACTTCACGCTGCGCATCTTTGTTGCAAGTGCGCGTTGCAGGCGTTCGGCCATCTCCGTACCGTCGGCCTGCGACAGCGCTTCGTCGATGATCTCCGGAGCGATGCCCTTGCCGCGCAGCGCCGTGCGTATCTTGTAGGCCCCCCAGCCGCTGAAACGCATCTTGTCGCGTACGAATGCCTCGGCATAGCGACGGTCGTCGATGAACTTCATGCCGACCAGCTTGTCCAGCACGGCCCGCCGCTGCGACGGCTCAACGCCCCAGCCGGCCATCAGGCGCATGGCGTCGCCCGACGACTTCTCGGCACGCGACGCCAGCCGCATCAGTGCCTTGAGAGCCTGTTCGGGTGTCCTGGTGCGTTTTGTCCGTTCTATTTTCGGCAACATACCATTCTCGGTTTTGAATTCATGTCGCGGTGCAACTCCACATCGCGGTATCCTTTTTCGCGCAACAGTGCGCATACCTCGTCTCCGAGGCGTTCATATATTTCGAAATAGAGCCTGCCGCCCTCGCCGAGCAACCGGCGTCCGGCATCGGCTATCGCGCGGTAGAAGAGCAGCGCGTTGTAGTCGGGGACGAACAGCGCTTCATGGGGCTCGTATCCGGTTACGTTCACGTGCATCTCCGCCATGTCGGCTGTCGGAATGTAGGGCGGGTTCGAGACTATGGCGTCGTATTCGCCCTCAAGCCCGCAGCAGTTTCCGTCAAGCACGTCTCCGCGCATGAAAAGTACGTCGACGCCGGCCCGGGCGGCATTGCGCCGTGCATAGCACAATGCCTTTTCGGAGATGTCCACAGCCTCGACACGGTACGAACCCAACCGCCGCGCGATGCTGACGGCTATGCAGCCGCTGCCCGTGCAGAGGTCGAGTATCCTGCTTTCGGAAGAGTTCCCGCGGCATACGAGGTCTACAAGCTCCTCGGTCTCGGGCCTCGGTATCAGCACCCCTTCGCCTACCTCGAACTCCAAGCCGCAGAATTCGCAGCGCCCGATGACATATTGCACCGGACGTCCGGCGGCAAGCTGCCTCTCCAGCGTTTCGTAACCGGTGAACGATGTTTCGGCATCGGGATCGGCTATGAGTTGCGAAAACGATATGCCCTCACGCTCCGTGACAACCATGCGGGCAATGCGCATGGCTTCGTTGCGGTCGTATAGCCCGGTCAGCGAATCGGCAATGCGGTGTACGGTCTGGTTGCGTGTGGACATTTGTTATGACATGAGTTTCAGCTCGGCGAGCGCTATGGCCGTCACGGCCTCGATCACGATGCGGGCACGCAGTACGATGCAGCTGTCGTGGCGGCCGCCGATGACGAGCGTTCCGACCCTGCCGGTGCCGAAATCGAACGTCTCCTGCGGCTGTGCTATGCTCGGCGTCGGTTTGACTGCCGCCCTTACCACAAGCGGGTTGCCGTTGGTCAGTCCTCCGTTGATGCCGCCCTCGTTGTTGGTTGCCGTGGTGCCGTCGGCATCGACTATGCGGTCGTTGCGCTGTGACCCGCGCAGCCGCACACCATCGAAGCCCGAACCGAACTCCACGCCCTTTACGGCCGGCACCGAGAAGAGCAGGTGGCTTATGATACTCTCCGCCGAGTCGAAGAAGGGCTCGCCCAACCCTATGGGCAGGCCCTCGACACGGCACTCGACGACACCGCCGACCGAATCTCCGTCGGCTACGGCGTCCATGATGATTTCGTCGAAACGCTCCCGGTCACGGCAGCCGCCGATCTCGATGATCCCGGTCGTGAACCTTATCCCGTCTCCGAGTATCTTCTTGGCCACGACGCCTGCAGCCACCAGCGCTACGGTCATGCGTCCCGAAAACTGTCCGCTGCCGCGCAGGTCTATCGCTTCGCCGTATTTGCGGTCGGCGACGAAGTCGACATGCGACGGGCGCGGGTGGCGCCGGAACTGCGAGTAGTCGCCCGAGCGCGTATTCTCGTTGCGGAACGATATGGTTATGGCACCTCCGTCGGTATGCCCGTCGACTGTACCATCGATTTCGGGCGTGTCGCTTTCGCGCCGCGGGGTGGTGCCCATGGCTCCCGCCCTGCGGGCATCGAGGTCGGCACGGAAATCATCAGCGCACAGCGGTATGCCCGCAGGGACCCCCTCCATGCGGATACTTATCCGCTCGGAGTGCGACGCCCCGCTGATCTCCAGCCTCAATGCCTGTCCGAAAGTGTTGTGCATGGTCTGTCTTATCTATTTTACCCTCAGGGATTCGATATCCTCGAAGAAATTGGGGTAGCTCTTGCTGACGCATTCGGCTCCCGTGATCTTCACTTCGCCGTCGCTGCGCAGGGCCGATACGGCCAGCGACATGGCTATGCGGTGGTCGCTGTGTCCGTCGACCTCGGCGCCGTGTATGCTGCCGCCGCGGATCTTCATTACGTTCTCGGTCTCGATATCTATCTCGATGCCCAGTTTGGCGTACTCCTCCCTGAGCGTCTCGGCGCGGTTGCTCTCCTTGTGTTCGAGCCGCGAGGTGCCCGTTATGACACTCGTGCCCTCGGCCGCAGCGGCAAGGGCCGCCAGTGCCGGGAAGAGGTCGGGACAGTTCGTGGCGTCGAACTCGAACGCCGTGAGGTCGCGTTTGGCGACCGTGATGGAGTTCTCCTCGTTTATGACCGATGCCCCGGCACGCACCAGTGCCCGGCATATGAGCGTGTCGGCCTGTTTCGAGAGCGTCGAGATGTTGTCGAGCGTCACCTCGCCGGCAATGGCGCCGGCGACAAGCAGCATCGCGGCGGCACTCCAGTCGCCCTCGATCGCGTAGTCGGCGGCCGTATAGCGCTGGCCTCCCTCGATGAAGAATTCGGTGTAGTCGCTGTGGAGTATCCTGCCGCCGAACCTCTCGGCCGTCTCCACGGTCATGTCGATATACGGTGTCGAGACGGCGCCGTGGACCTTCAGTGTGGTGTCGCCTTCGGCCATGGGCAGCGCCAGCAGCAGCCCCGTGATGAACTGCGACGATATCGAGCCGTCGACCTCTATCCTGCCTCCGTGCATGCGCCCGCATACCTCGATCGGAAGGTAGCCGCCGCCGTCGCGTACGGCCACGCCGAGGTGGCGCAGCGGCTCCATCATCATGGTCATCGGGCGGTGCAGCAGCGTCCCCTCGCCGGTAATTACCACGGGCTTGTCCCATAATGCGGCTATCGGCGTGAAGAGCCTGGTTGCCAGACCCGACTCGCCGACATTGAGTACGTTGTCCCTGGGTGAGAATCCCCCGCGTATCGAGAGCGTCGTCTCGCCCGTTCTCCGGACCTCGGCCCCGAGAGCCTCGATACATTTGATGGCCGAGAGCGTGTCGTTGCAGAACTCGATGTTGCGCAACGTGCTCTCACCGTCGGCAAGCAATGCGAGAGCAAGCGCCCGTTGGGCGTAACTTTTTGAACATGGCGGGGTGAGTTTGCCTTTCAGCGTACCCCGCGGGACTGTCTTATCCATATCAGGTGTTTCGAATTTACTGTTCCGACTCGAAGCGGTGGTTGCGCTTGAGCTCGAAGTTCTTGCCGAGATATACGCGGCGGACCATCTCGTCGTTTGCCAGGTCCTCGGCTGTTCCGGTCTTCAGAATCTTGCCTTCGTAAAGAAGGTATGTGCGGTCCGTTATGGCGAGCGTCTCGTCGACGTTGTGGTCGGTGATGATGACGCCGATATTCTTGTTCTTGAGTGTGGCGACGATGCTCTGTATGTCCTCCACGGCTATGGGGTCGACGCCGGCGAACGGCTCGTCGAGCAGAATGAAGGCCGGGTTGATGGCTACGGCGCGGGCTATCTCCGTGCGGCGGCGTTCGCCTCCCGAGAGCTGGATACCCATGCTCTTGCGCACCTTCTGCAGTCGGAACTCCTCGATCAGGGCTTCGCAACGCTCGGCCTGGTACTCCTTTGAGAAATTGGTCATCTCGAGCACTGCCTTGATGTTGTCCTCGACCGAAAGACGGCGGAATACAGATGCCTCCTGTGCAAGGTAACCGACGCCCATCTGGGCCCGTTTGTAGACCGGTTCCTTTGTCAGTTCGACGGTGCGCCCGTCGTCGTACTGCAGGAAGATCTGACCCTCGTTGGGCTTGATCAGACCCACGATCATGTAGAACGAAGTGGTCTTGCCGGCCCCGTTGGGACCGAGCAGTCCGACTATCTCGCCCTGCTTCACATCTATGGATACATGATCCACTACGGTACGTGCCTTATATTTCTTTACCAGATTGGTTGTGAAAAGTCGCATTCCAATGATTTTTTTACAAAGTTATTATAAAAATTCGAAATAAAGTTTTATCTTTGACTTAAAATTGAGAAATCGGGAGACGGAAATGGCCAACATTGCACAAAGCGGGGACATGCTTCATGAAAAGTTGAAAGAGTATTTCGGCTTCTCGTCGTTTAAAGGGAACCAGGAGGCTGTCATACGCAACGTTCTGGCCGGCAAGGATACCT